>JACPRU010000065.1 GCA_016189835.1 Deltaproteobacteria bacterium
AAACGGCCGGGGGCGCTTGGGATGGGAGAGATGCGAAAGGCTGGAAGTGACCCTCGCTTCCCCGACCCGCGATACGCAGGTCTGCCTAACGCCTCGGACGAGAACGGAGCCATCTCGGCAAGGGCCTTGCGGCGAAGGGGGTTCGAACGCGAGCAGCCACGCGAGTCGTTTGCTTAGACAGCGGACCTCAACCGCCCTCGGGTGATTGCGCGGACCTGTCGAATAGAAGTTAGGCCGCTCGGACCACAAGACGCCCACGGCGCCGTGATCTCGGCTTCTCGCTGACCACGATCTCAACGTCGCGATTGAGCGCGTTCAGAAACCGAATCAGCCGCTCGACCGAGAAGCCGCTGAGCCGCCCATTCCGAAGCGCCGACACCTTCGGCTGATCTATGCCCAGGATTTTCGCCGCTTCAGCCTGGGTCAAGCCTCGCTTCCGAATGCTTTGCTCGATCTCGTAAGCCAAGCGGGCCTTCGCAAGAGCCTCTTCAGGCTGGGGTCGCCCCAAGTCAGCAAATACGTTGCCGCTGCTCCGCGTGACCTTGATGCGCGCGCTCATTGCCTGCCTCCCGAAGTCGCCTCGGTATCCATCTCCGCTGCCCGCGTCAGTCTCTGCTCGATCAACTCGACGTCCCTCCTCGGCGTCTCGACTCCCTTCTTCGACTTTTTCTGAAACGCATGCAGTACGTATACCGCGTGAACCAAACGCACCGTATACACCGCTCGGTACGTATCTCCTTGGTGATCCGAGATCATCTCGAGAACCCGGCCTCCCTTGAACCCCTTGAGCGGCTTGGTCTTGCGGTGCTTATCGCCCATCTGCGCGAGGTAGATTCCATAACCCATCTCATCCTGAACCTCGTCCGGGAACCTCTTCAGGTCCTCAAGGCTCGTGCCCACCCACACTGCCGGTCTCGGCTTACGCCCTTCCTCCCCCACGACCGTACCATGCCACATCTAGCATGGGTGCGCAAGGCGGCCTAACCAAGGCCTAACCAGGCGCTGCAGCTGACGCCGAGCAGCTGTCCTGACTCACCGCCGGTGGTTCGCGCCTCTCGCTTTTTCGGTCGGGTCGTCTCGTGGTATGCATCGACTGCTCGGCGCAGCTGAGCGCCAAAGCGTTAGGCTGCTTCGGGATGTTTGCGACGACGTTGAGCCACGTGGAGCCGCACGCGCATTCCCGCGCGCGAGAGCATCTCCACGAGTCCATCGATACTGAACAGATCGATTCGGCCGCGGACGAGATCACTGATCCGCGGCTGTGTGGCACCCAACAGCCTGGCAGCCTCAGCTTGCGTGACCTTTCGTCGCTTGATGAGCCGGGTGATCTGCAACATGAGCTCCGCTCGAAGCTTGAGGCTTTCCGCCTCCTGCCTGCTGAAACCGAGATCACGGAACACATTCCCCCTCGATCGCTCAATCTTCATTGCCATCGTCTCTATTCCCAGTTCCGGCTCTTCCGAGCGGTCCGTCGCGCGTTGAGAAGGGCCTTCAGCCTCGTTCGCGCGAGCTCGATGTCCTCTCTCGCCGTCTTCCTTGCCTTTTTCTCGAAGGCATGGAGCACGTAGATCGATTCCTCAAGGCGCGTCACGTACAAGACGCGATGTTCGAGCTTGGTATGAATTCGAATCTCCTGAACCCCCAGGCCAACGCTTGGCATCGCCTTCCAATCCGTCGGTTCGGTCCCGCTCTGCACGAGGTAAAGTTCATAGCCTGTCCGTTTCCGCGCATCGTCCGGAAACCCGCGCACGTCTCTTCGCGAGGAGCCCAACCACGTCAGCTGCCGCATCCCATCACGCAGTATACAAGATTCTGTATGCGTGGCAAGCAGCCTAACGGTCGTTGGGCGGCTGAGAGTTGGGCACGCGAGCATCGCCAGCGACGCTCTTGAAGAGCCTACATGATGTAGCTACACTCCGGCGGTGCGGTTTGAGTGGGATGAGGCGAAGCGGAAGGCATTCTGGGCGGTCGCGTCGTAGCCATCGCCCACACAGAGCGTGAGGATGCCATCCGGTTCATCTCCATCAGGCGGGCAACCAAGAATGAGGAAAAGAAGTACTTCGCGAAGATCCCCGAGGCGTAAGGGCATCAATCTCTCGGATATCCCCGAGGTGTCTCCCGAGGCGTTCGCTAGAGGGTTGGTTCGCAAGGGGCTAGAGCCGGTGGCTCGCAAAGCGCAGGTCACCCTGCGGATCGACGCCGACGTCATCGAGTGGTTCCGGGACCGAGGTCGGGGCTACCAGACTCGGATCAACGCGGTTCTCAAGGCGTTCAAAGACGCCCACGGTCGTGCCTAGTAGGCGGGGAAACGCTCGACGTGCAGGCGAGGATGGCGGGCAAGGAGTTGGCGGACGGCGGGACCGCGATGAATGGAGCCTCCGTCCCAGAGCAGGATGATGTGCCCGCTCAGGTGCCGCAGCAGCAGGCGCAATAAGCAGCGACCTCGAGGTGGGTACTGTTGTCGAAGTGGAAGTGGAGGCCCAGGCGACGACGCCGGGGACTCACGGTCACTGCGGAGATCGCCGAGATCTTGTCGCGCTCGTAGCGGTGGAAGACCAGCGGCGTCTTGCCGCAGGGAGCCCAGGTGCGGCGCACGGTCGGGATGAGAAGGAAGCCGCTCTCGTCCAGGAAAACGACATACGCCATCAGTCGTCGGGCTTTTTTTTAATCTCGACCCAACGGTAGCGCTTCCAATGAGCGATCGCCGCTTCGTTCCGCTCCACTGCCCGTCGTTCGGGCTTCTGATAACTCCACCCGAGTTCCGCCAGGATGCGGCTCACGTGCGCTGGATGGTAGTCGATCCTCAACTCCTGCTTGATCACGGCGGCGATCCGCCGGGTGGTCCACAGATCGTTCGGGTAGCCGTAGCGCCGAGCCCCCACGGCAAGGATCTTCGGCAGGCGCTGCCGCTGCCGGGGCGTCAGCTTCGGCGGCCGCCCCGCAGCAGGTCTTGCCGCCAGACCCTGCTCTCCCTTCCGGCGCCACGTCTCACGCCACTGCCACACGGCGCTCACTGCTGCGCCGATCATCCGCGCCACCGCCGACAGCGAGTTCCCGGCTTCCAACAGCCGCACTGCCCGCCGCCGACGCCTCTCCAGCTCCGCCGGGCTTCCACGCGCTTCCGGGTCACGATGGGCAGCGCGCGCCTGGGTCATCCCGTGCTCGACGACACCGACCAGGCCATCCTCGCCAGCCTCGCCGGCGGCAAGGGGCGCCCGACGAGCGAGATCGCCGAGGCGATCGCACTCACCCCGCGCGCCACGCGCACCCGTCTGGCCCGGCTCGTCGGCCGCGGGCTGGTGCGCGAGATCGGCACGGGGCCGCAGGACCCGCAGCGGCGCTACTACCTGGCCGATCGAGGCCCGGCATGAAGCTCACCCTCCACAGCAGCTCGAAGCCCACCTCTGGGGCGCGGCGAACATCCTGCGCGGCAAGACCGCGGGGCAGGACTACAAGAACTACATCCCGTCGCTGATGTTCTACAAGCGCCTCTGCGACCGGTGGGAGTGCGAGGCTCAAGGACGGCGTACAGGAGCGCTATCTCAGCTACTACGGCATCCGGCGCGTGATCCAGGACGGGGCCACGCCGGAGGTGCACTACATACGGGACAAGGTGCCGTTCAAGGTGGACGAGGAGCCGCTGAGCGTCGGGTTCGAGCAGATGTGCGCGGAGATGGAGCTGGGGGACGAGGAGGCGAAGGACTCCATCCAGCGCCAGCGCGCGCAGTGGAAAGAGCTGGCCCGCCATCACAGCGCAGCTGAGAGCCGGATCGTGTGGCCGCTTGAATCAGTAGTGGTACCGGGCCTGAAGGAAGTCGACGCGATCGGCGCGGGTGAGTGCCAAGTCGTCGATCAGGCGATGACCTTCGCGGAGCGCAGCTCGGCGATCTCGACCGCCCCCAGGCCGAGGACGCCGCGCAGCACCGCCTCGGTGTGCTCGCCGTGCAGCGGCCCCGGGCGGTCGACGCGGCCGGGGGTCGCGGAGAGCTCGGCGGGGACGCCGTCGAGCACCACCGTCCCGCCCTCCGGCGTGGCCACCGCCTTCCAGTAGCCGCGGGCCCGCAGGTGCGGGTCGTGGGCGCAGAGGTCCTCGCCGTTGGCGACCGTGGAGGCGGCCACGCCGCGCCGCTGGCAGAGCGCGGTGACCTCCTCGGGGGCGTGCGTCGCCGTCCAGCGCTCGACGAGCGCGTCCAGTGCCGCGGCGTCGGCCAGGCGCGAATCGGCGGTGGCGAAGCGGGGATCGGCCGTCCAGGGCTCGCCGACGACAGCCGCGAACGCCCGCCATTCGGGCTCGCTCAGCACCGCGATCGCCACCCAGCGGTCGTCGCCGGCGCAGCGGTAGACGCCGTGCGGCGCGCCCGGAGCTTCCTGGGAGCGGTTCTCGGGCCGCTCGGGCTCTGCTCCCCGATTGGCGAGCTCGACGAGCATCGGGCCCATCAGCGCGGTGACGCTCTCGAGCTCCGAGAGGTCGACGAACTGCCCCTCGCCGGTGCGGCGGCGATGATGCAGGGCGGCGACCACGGCGAGCGCACCGGCGAGCCCCGCGCAGACGTCGGCGTGCGAGAAGCCCCAGCCCACCGGCTCGCCGCCGCGCCGGCGCATCAGAGCCGTGTGGCCGCAGAGCGCTTGCAGCGTCGGGCCGAAGCTCACCCAGTCGCGCCGCGGACCGCTCGCTCCGAAGCCCGACATCGCGACGGCGATGACGTCGGGGCGCAACCGGCGCAGGCCGTCGTAGTCGAGGCCCCATTGCGCCATGACGCGCGGGCTGAAGTTGTCGATCACCACGTCGCTGCGCGCCGCCAGGCGCCGGGCGAGAGCGATGCCCCGCGGGCCCCCGAGGTCGAGGATCACGCTCTGCTTGCCGCGGTTCAGGTTGCCGAACAGCCCGCCGCGCCGCTCGGCGTCGAGCGTGGCCGGGCGCTCGACCTTGATCACCTCGGCGCCGTGGTCGGCGAGGATGCGGCTGGCCAGCGGGCCGGCGAAGACGTGCGTGAAATCGAGCACGCGGATGCCGTCGAGCGGCCGGCCGGCCGGGAGCGGCGAGGCGGCCGGGAGCGCCGCGCTCGGCGCCGGCGCGGCCGCTTCCGCCGCCCGGCCGGCGTCGCCGAGCGCCGGCGCGGCCGCGCGCGTTCGCAGCGGCGAGCGCGACATGCGAAACGGCGGACCCGGGAAGCGCAGCCGCGTTCCCGGGATCGGCGCGAAGAAGCCGCGCGCGGCGAGCTGCGGATCGCAGAGCAGCGCCTGCGGTCCGCGCACGGCGGCGAACGGCAGGCGGCGGAGCTGCGCCCCCTCGAGGATCTCCGCGGCGGTCCGATCCGCCGCCCAACGGTTGAGCCGCGCGTAGATCTCGCCGGCGTGCTCGCGGCGGACCTCGAGGTCGTCCCACTCCCGCTCGGCGAGAGGGCCGCCGACGCCCTGCTTCATCGTCCAGCCGGCGAGCGTCGCCCAGTCCCCCATGAGCGACAGCGTCGCGTGGCCGTCGCGACAGCGGGTGGTGCGGAACAAGCCGCTCCAGTGCAGCGGCGCGCGGCGCGGCTCGATGCGGCGCTCGTGGTTCCAGGCCGCGCTCACCTGCTCGAGCGCGCCGACCACCGCTTCCTGGACGCTGACGTCGACCGTCTGGCCGCGCCCGCTCCGCTGCCGCTCGACGAGCGCGAGCAGCGCGCCGATCACGGCGTGGATCGAGGCCGCGTGATAGGCCTGGAGGCCGAAGCCCTGCAGCGGCGCCTCGCCGGCGAACCCGTTGGGGAACAGCATGCCGCCCGCGGCCTGCGCCACCAGGTCGGAGCAGCGAAAGCCCGCGTGCGGTCCGCTCGGCCCGAACGGCGTGACCCGCACGGCCACCAGGCGCGGGTTCGTGCGGCGCACGGCTTCGGCGTCGAGGCCGTACGGCGGGGGCTCGGACGGCGGCGTGGAATCGAGCCAGACGTCGGCCGAGGCGAGCAGCCGCCGCAGGCCGGCCGCGTCGGCGCGGCGCGCGGGGTCGCAGACCACGCTCCGCTTGCCGGCGTTGTAGAACGCGAAGAACGAGCCGCGCGGGGGAACGCGCCGCGACGGCGCGCCGGACGGCGGCTCGATCTTCCAGACCCGGGCGCCGAGGTCGGCGAGCAGCCGCCCGGCGAGCTCGGCGGCGGCGCCGGCGGTCTCGATCACGCGGACGGCGTCGAGCGCGCCTTCAGACACGCGTGAACAGATCGCCGGCCGTCTCCGCCGTCAGCTCCGAGACGCGCGAGACGCGGTCGGCGAGCTCCGCCAGGGTTTCGAGCGTCGAGCCGCCGACGTCGATGAGGATCGCGTAGAGCGAGAAGTCGAGGCGCTGCTTCTCGGCGAGGAAGCGCCGCTTCCATTCTTCGCTCACCCGGCATTCGCCGTCGCTGATCAGCACGACGTCGCCGCGGCGGAAGCGCGAGTCGCCGAGGCACTCGACCGCGGCGTCGAGCGGGTGCTCGAAGTCGGTGCCGCCGCCGGCGAAGTAGTCGGCGAGATCGAGCGAGCCCTCGAGATCCGCGGCGTAGCGCTCGCCGCGGTTCAAGTCGAGCGTGTACAGGCCGGTCTCCGGAGAGGAGAAGAGGATCGCCCGGAAGCGCCGCCGCTCGCGCCGGGCGATGTCGAGCAGCGTCAACGCCACGGCCTTAGACCAGATCTCCTTGTCGCCCGCCATCGAGGAGCTGGTGTCGAGGCAGACCACCATCGGGCCGCGGCCCCGCTCGTCGTCGCCGCGCAGGCGGTACTGGAGGAGCGCGCCCTCGACGTAGCGGCGCCTCCAATCGAGCCGCAGCACGGGATGGCGCAGGCCGATCAACTCCTGGGGCAAGAGCCGCGCGAGCTCGCGTCCGGTCTCGACGTCGAGGATCTCCTCGCTCGGGCGCTCGAACAGCCGGTGACGCAGCGCCAGCGCCTGCTCGCGCATGCGGCCGAGGAGCCGGGAGAGCTTGCGGAGCTTCGGATTGTGCGCCAGGCGCCGGCCGAGCTCGAGACTGCGCGCCGCCGAGCCGGGGCCGCGCGCGCCGAGCGCCCGCCCCCAGCTCTCCGCCTCGTCGGCGGCGTCGTCGAGCTCCTGGGCGACGCCGAGGGCCTCGGCCTCGAGCCGCTTCTTGCCCGCTTCGGCGCGGTTGGCGACGTCGCGCGCGACCTCCGCGGCGCGGCGCTCGAGCCGCCGCTCGGCCACCAGCGCCTCGCGCGCGAGGCGCTCGCGCAGCGCGTCGATCTCGGAGCGCGCGTCCTCGCCGAGCTCCGCGTCGCCCCGCATCTCCTCGGCGCGCTCGATCTCGCGCAGACGCTCGGCGTGCTCGGCCTCGTCGTGCCGCAGCGCGAAGTGGTCGAGGAGATCGCGCCGCGAGAACAGCTTTTCGGAGCGCAGCAGCTCGAGCGCGCGCTCGCCGAGCAGCACGGCGCCGAGCCCGGCGCGGATCTCGTCGAGCTGGGTGCGCGCCTTCAGGTGCTCGTAGGGGGTGGAGGCCAGCAGGCCGTCGAGCAGCACGCGGTTCACGCGCGCGCTCGGCGCCACGGAGGATTCGGGGAGCGGGAGCACGTTGTACTTGTAGAGCGCGGCGAACAGATCCTGAAGCAGCGCGGCGAACTGCGGCAGCAAGACCGCGCCACGCTCCTCGACCGCCCGCAGCGATGCCGAATCCCGGCGCAGCTCCTCGAAGCGCGCGCGGTCGTAGGAGTCGGTCTCGATCCACGCGGTGCCGGAAGGAATCCGGTGCCGCCGGGTGGTCGCGGATGCCGGCGGAGCGGCGGGTTTCCGGCGTCGACGCCTCAGTGGTGGAACTCTTTCTTGGTGTAGAACTGCTCGAGGCCGGAGAGCACCTCCACGAGGTGCGCGAACTCGTCCTCGTTCAGGTAGATGTCGACGCCGTGGTTGTAGAGCGAGAAGGCGACGTTGGTGCGCCCCTCGTCATCCCAGTAGCGGAGCACGCGGAAGCACTCGCACTCGTAGAGAACCTTCTCGTCCTTTTCGCCCATGAGGGATCCTTTCGAAGCCAGGCTAGCACGTTCGCGCGGGGGCTACAGCGACCGCAGGGTCTCCCGCTCGATCTCCGCGATCTCGTCGCGGATCGCCAGCGCCCGGCCGAGGGGCCGTCCGATCTGACGCGCGGACTCGAGGATCGCCTCGACGCGGTCGAGGACGTGGCGGAGCTTGGTCTGCACCTCGAGGACGGCGCGCGCGCGCAGCTCCCGCGTCTCCCACCCGCGCATCGCGTAGTCGCGCAGCTCCCGGCTCTGGAACAGCAGCTCCTGCACCTCGTCCTCGTGGCCCCGCACTAGCGCGCGCAGCGTGGCGCGCACCTCCGCCTGCTCGGCGGGGTCGCGCCACAGCACGTGCTCGAGGAACGGCAGGTCCTCCTCCGTGACGCTGTCGCGCCCGGCGAGCAGCGCGCGCGCGCGCAGCGCGGCGAGCGACTGGCGATAGCGCCGGTCGCTCGCCACGATCTGCTTGCGGCCGAGCTCGCGGCGCAGGTCGGCGATCTGGCGGAGCACGGCCGGCGGGACGGGCAGCCGGGCGGCGGCCTCCTGCAGCTCCGCGAGCGTCGCGAGCGGCAGCACGGTGCGCTCGGCGCTCGGTGCGGCCTCGAGCATGCGCAGGAAGCGGAAGTCCTCGCGCACGTAGCCGACCACGAAGCGCAGCAGGAACCGGTCGTAGAGCGCCGCCAGCTCGTCCTCCTCGGGCAGCTCGTTGGTCGCGCCGAACAGCGACACCAGCGGGACGTGCTCGACCGTACGGCCGTTGTGGAACAGCCGCTCGTTCACCAGCGTGAGGATCGCGTTCAGGATCGAGGAGTTCGCCTTGAAGACCTCGTCGAGGAAGGCGACGTGCGCCTCGGGCAGCTTGTGCGCGGTCACGCGCCGATACTCGTCGGCCTCGAGGCCCCTCAGGCTGACCGCGCCGAAGACCTCCTCGGGAGTGGTGAACTTGGTGAGGAGCCACTGGAAGTAGACCGCGCCTTCGATGCGGCGACAGAGCTCGTCGGCGAGCATCGATTTCGCCGTGCCGGGCGGGCCGATCAGCAGCACGTGCGCGCGCGAGAGCATCGCCACCAGCGCCCCTTCGATGACCTCGGCGCGCTCGACGAAGGACTGCTCCAGCTCGTCGCGGATGCGGCTCAGCGTTTCGATCGGGGTCATCGCGCGCCTGCTTCCGAAGCTCGAAGCCTCGCGGCTCAGTCGACGCGCTCGATGTCGGCGGCGAGCTTGAAGTCGCGATCGGTGAGACCGCCCGCCGCGTGCGTCCAGAGCACGAGCGTCACCTCGCGATGGTGAACGAGCATGTCGGGGTGATGGTCGGCGACCTCGGCGAGATCGGCGACACGATCGACGAAGGCGATCGCCTCGCGGAAACCGCCGAAGCGGAACTTCTTCTCGATCGTCCGGCCCTTGAGCTGCCAGCCGGCGAGCCCGGCCAACCGCTGGGCGATCTCTGCGGCGCAGAGCAATGCGGGCATGGTCCGCGCATCCTAACGGGACCTGCCGGCAGCGACAAGGCGCCCGCGCGGCTAGGGCGCCACGGTGGACTGACCCGCGGCGTTCCAGCCCACGATGCCTTCGCTCATCACGCTGACGTCGCCGTAGCCCGCTTCGACCGCCCTCCAGGCGGCCTCGCGCGAGGCCATTCAATGCGTGTTGGCGCAGTAGAAGACCAGCTTGTCGTCCTTCGCCGGGGGCAGCTCGGCGACGTCGAAGTGGTTGGACGACGACAGCAGACGGGCGCCGGGGATCACGCCCTCGCGGCGGCGCACGCTCGGCGGATTGGCGTCGTAGATCCACAGCCGCTGCGGGCGGGCGGCGATCAGCGCCGCCAGGTCCTCGACGTGGATGAGCTGGAAAGCCCCGGCGGCGACGCCCGTACCCCACGAAGCGATGATCGCGATCAGTGCGGCGATCCGCGGCCCCGGCATGGCCCTCCTGTTAGCCCCGCGCGGGAGCCGAGGCAAGCCGCGCGGGCCGGGCGCGGGTCAGGCGTCGCCGCCCAGGTAGACGCGCTGCACCCGCGGGTCGCTCGCCAGCTCGCTCGCCGTCCCGGACAGCGCGACGCTCCCGGTCTCCAGCACGTAGGCGCGATCGGCGGCCTCCAGCGCCAGGCGCGCGTTTTGCTCGACGAGCAGCAGCGTCGTGCCGCGCGAGCGGATCGTGCGGATGACGCCGAAGATCGCGCGCACCAGCTTGGGGGCCAGGCCGAGCGAAGGCTCGTCGAGCAGCAGCAGGCTCGGCCGCGACATCAGGGCGCGGGCCATCGCCAGCATCTGCTGCTCGCCGCCCGACAGCGTCCCGGCGTTCTGGGCGAAGCGTTCTTGCAAGCGCGGGAACAGCGTGAGGATCTCCGCGAGCTCGCTCTCGATCGCCGCTCGGTCGCGACGCAGGTAGGCGCCGAGGCCGAGGTTCTCGCGCACCGTCAGGTTCTGGAAGATGCGCCGCCCCTCGGGCGCGTGGCCGACGCCGCGCGCGACGATCTCGTGCGGGCGCAGCCGCCCGAGCTCCGCCGTCCCCTGCTCGCCGTGGTGGCGGATGGAACCACCGGCCGCCGGCACCAGGCCGGAGATCGCTTTGAGCAGCGTCGTCTTGCCCGCGCCGTTGGCGCCGATCACGGTGACGATCTCGCCGCGGCGGACCACGAGATCGACGCCGTGCAGCGCCTCGATCACCCCGTAGCGCACGCGCAGGCCGGCGACCTCGAGCAGCGCACCGCCGCCCGCCGCCTGCGGGCTCGCCCCGCTCACGCCGTTTCCCCGTCCTCGCCGAGATAGGCCTCGATCACCCGCGGATCGCCGCGCACCTGCTGCGGCGTTCCCTCGGCGATCACCTCGCCGTGGTCCATCACCACGATGCGCTGCGAGACGCCCATCACCACCCGCATGTCGTGTTCGATCAACAGCATCGTCAGGTCGTGCCGCTCGCGCAGCTCGTCCACCGTGTCGGCGAGCGCCGTCTTTTCGCTCGGGTTCATCCCCGCGGTCGGCTCGTCGAGCAGCAGCAAGCGGGGCCGGGTGGCGAGCGCGCGGGCGATCTCGAGCCGGCGCTGATCCCCGTAGGACAGATGATTGGCGCGCACCTCGTGCACGCGCTCGAGGCCGAGCTCGGCGAGCAGCGCGCGCGCCTCGTCGCGCGCCTGCGCCTCGCACCGGGCGTGCGCCGCGGTGCGCAGCGTGGCGGCGGCCAGGCCGGCGCGCAGCGCCGAGTGGCAGCACAGCAGCACGTTCTCGTAGGCGGTCAAGTTGGCGAACAGCCGGATGTTCTGGAACGTGCGCGCGATGCCGGCGCGGTTCACCTGCGCCGGCCGGCGGCCGCGCAGGCTGCGGCCGGCGAACACCACCTCGCCCGACTGCGGCGGGTAGATGCCGGTCAGCATGTTGAACACGGTGGTCTTGCCGGCGCCGTTCGGCCCGATCAGGCCGACCACCTCGCCCGGCGCGATCCGCAGGTTGAGACCGGAGACCGCGCGCAAGCCCGCGAAGGCCACGGTGCAGTCGCGGGCTTCGAGCAGGGGCGGCGCGATCATGCCGCCTCCTCGCGCCGCCGGCGGCGCGCGAGCCAGGAACGGACCTCGAGCTCGCGGTCGCCGAGCACGCCCTGCGGTCGCGTGAGCATCAGCACGATCAGCAGGGCCGAGTAGATCACCATGCGATAGTCCTTCAGCGGCCGGAGCAGCTCGGGCAGCACGGTCAGCAGCGCCGCGGAAGCCACCGAGCCGGTCAGGCTGCCCATGCCGCCGAGCACCACCATGACGATGATCTCGATCGAGCGCAGGAACGTGAAGGAGTTCGTGTGGAGATAGGTGAGAAAGTGCGCGAACAGCCCGCCGGCGATGCCGGCGAAGAACGAGCCGACGAGAAACGCCGTCACCTTGTAGCGCGTGGCGTCGATGCCCATCACCTCGGCCGCCAGATCGTCCTCGCGCACCGCGAGAAAGGCCAGGCCCCGCGCCGAGCGCACCATGCGATGGACCGTGACGAGCGTGATGCCGACGAACAGGTAGACCCAGAAGAAGCCGGCGAGCGCCGGGATGTCGCCGAAGCCGCGCGCGCCGCCCACCACGTCGAGGTTCAGGATGATCACGCGGATGATCTCGCCGAAGCCGAGCGTAGCGATCGCCAGGTAGTCGCTCTTCAAGCGCAGCGCCGGGATCCCGACGACGAGGCCGGCGCCGGCGGCCAGCACCGCTCCCGCGGCCAGCGCCGCCAGCAGCAACACCGCGTCGCCGACCGCCGCGCCGAGGATCGGATCCAGCGTCCCGTGCAGCGCGGCGCCGCCGTAGACGCTCACCGCCGCGGCGGCGTAGGCGCCGATCGCCATGAAGCCGGCGTGGCCGATCGAGAAGAGCCCTGTGAAGCCGTTGATCAGATTCAGGCTGACGGCGAGGATCACGTTGATGCCGATCAGCACCAGCACCTGGTAGTAGTAGGCGTTCAGGTGGCGATCGAGCAGCCACGCGAGCGCGCCGAGCGCGGCCACGGCGCCGGCGCCGCGCATCCACGGGCGGGCGAGCGGGGTCACACCTTCTCCTCGAGCGAGGTGCCGAACAGCCCCGAGGGCCGCACCAACAGGACGACGATCAGGATCACGAACGCGATCGCGTCGCGGTAGGTCGACGAGACGTAGCCGACCACCAGCACCTCGGAGAGCCCCATGAGGAGGCCGCCGGCCATCGCGCCCGGGATGTTGCCGATGCCGCCGACGACCGCCGCCACGAACGCCTTGAGGCCCGGCATGATGCCCATCAGCGGCTCGATCTTCGGGTTCGACAGGCCGACCAGCACGCCGGCCGCGCCGGCCAGCATCGAGCCGAGCACGAACGTGAGCGAGATCATGCGGTCGACGTCGATGCCCATCAGGCTGGCCGTCTCGGCGCTGTAGGACACGGCGCGCAACGCGGTTCCGACGCGCGTGCGGAAGACCAGGAACTGCAGCCCGAGCATCAACGTGAGGGAGACGCCGAGGATCAGCAGCTGCACGTTGGTGATGACGATGCCGCTGCCCGGGGAGATCTCGCGGCTCTCGATCAGCTGCGGAAAGAACTTGGGATCGGGACCGAAGAAGAGCTGCCCGCCGTTCTCGAGCAGCAGCGAGACGCCGATCGCGGTGATGAGCGCCGTGAACTTCGGCGAGCGGCGCAGCGGCCGGTACGCCAGGCGCTCGATCAGGAAGCCGAGCAGGCCGCAGGCGGCCATCGACAGCGCGAGCAGCGCGAAGAACGCCGGCGCGGACGCCGTGCCGGGGGCGAGCAGCGCGCGGGCCGCGTAGTACGCCACCATCGCGCCGATCATGTAGACGTCGCCGTGCGCGAAATTGATGAGGCGGAGCACCCCGTAGACCATCGTGTAGCCGAGCGCGATCAGCGCGTAGAGGCTGCCCCAGGCGATGCCGTTGACGACCTGCTGGAGAAACTCGTTCATGCCCGTTCCGCCCCGCGCGATCGCACGGCCGGCGCGGTGACCCGCGAGCGAGCCGATGAAGATCGGCTTGGTCCGGACTCGTCGCCGTCCACGGCGCCGACCTTCATCGGCTCGCTCGCGGACGCCATCCGCTCAGGGCTCCACTTTTTGGAAGAACTTGACCTTGCCGCCGTCGATCTTCAGCACGACGAGCGACTTGCGGGCGTTGCGCTGCTCGTCGATGGTGATCTTGCCGGAGATGCCGGGAAAGTCCCGGGTGGCGGCGATGGCGTCGCGCAGCTTCGCGCCCTCCGTCGTGCCGGCGCGCCGGATCGCGTCGGCGAGCACCTGTGCCGCGTCGTAGCCGAGCACGGCCATCGCGTCGGGGACCTCGAAATGCTTGCGGCGGTACTTCTCGATGAAGCTCTGCACGGCCTCGGTGGGGTCGTCGGCGGCGTAGTGGTTGGAGAAGTAGCAGCCGTCGACCGCGGCCCCGCCGATCTCCACCGTGCGCGGCGAGTCCCAGCCGTCGCCGCCGAGCAGCGGCACGGCGATGCCGAGCTCGCGGGCCTGGCGGGCGATCAGGCCGACCTCGGTGTAGTAGCCGGGGACGAACACCACCTCCGGACGGACCGCGCGGATCGCCGTCAGCTGGGCTTTGAAGTCGATGTCGCCCTCGGAGTACGAGACGTCGGTGAGGATCTTGCCGCCCTCGCGGAGGAACTCGTCGCGGAAGAAGTCGGCGAGGCCGACGCTGTAGTCGTTCTTCACGTCGCGCAGGATCGCCGCGGTCTTGGCGCCGAGGGTCTTCATCGCGAACTTCGCCATCGTCGAGCCCTGGAAGGGATCGATGAAGCAGACGCGAAAGATGTGATCGCCGACCTGCGTGACCTTGGGGTTCGTCGAGGCGGGAGAGATCATCGGCACGCCGGCGCGCTGGCACTCCGGAGCGGCGGCCAGGCTGCGCG
This sequence comes from Deltaproteobacteria bacterium, assembly GCA_016189835.1. Lineage (GTDB taxonomy): Bacteria > Desulfobacterota > Binatia > JACPRU01 > JACPRU01 > JACPRU01. The sequence goes on from JACPRU010000065.1 coordinate 14,339, forward strand.
AGCTCGCCACCTCGCCGAGCACGGCGACGACGCGGTCCTGCTTCAGCAGCTTCAAGACGGCGGTGCGCGCCTCCTCGGGCTTACTCTGGTCGTCCTCGACGACCACGCGGAGCGTCTTGCCGAGCAGGCCTCCCGCGGCGTTGATCTCCTCGACGGCGAGCTGCACGCCCGCGTCGCTCGACCGGCCGAACGTGGCGGTGCCGCCGGTCAGCGAGGCGAACTCGCCGACCACGATCTCGTCGGCGCGGTTGCCCTCGCAGGCGCCGAGCGAAAGCGCGGCGACGAGGCCTGCGATCAGTGCCGGAACGCACCGGATCATGGGATGGCTGTTCTCCTGCAAAGAGCGACGGGCGCGGTCGACTACGTGGTGCCGGGGAACTGGCCGCCGTCGACGTCGAGCGTCACCCCGGTCACCCAACCGGCCGCCGGAGAGGCGAAGAACACCACCGCGTTGGCCACTTCCTCCGGCGTTCCCATGCGCCCGGAGGGAATCGTGGCGACGATGCCGTTGTACATCGCCGGGTCGTTCTTGTGCACCATCTCCCAGAAGCCCCCGGGAAAGTCGATCGAGCCGGGCGCCACCACGTTGACGCGGATCTTCTTCGGCGCCAGCGCGGCCGACAAGGTCTTCGAATGGCTGATCATGGCCGCCTTCATCGCCGCGTAGGCGGGCGGCTGGCCGGCGAGGCGGCCCGAGATCGACGAGATGTGGAGGATCGCTCCGCCGCCGGCCTTCTCCATCCAGGGGGCGACCTTCCACGTGGCCCGCACGGCGGCCATGAGGTCGATCTCGTAGGATGCCTTCCAGCCGGCCTCGTCGTCGGCGAGGGCGAAGGCGGAGGGATTGTTGATCAGCACGTCGACGCGGCCGAGCGCCTGCGCCGCGCCGTCGAGAAACGTCTCGAGCTGCTTCGCGTCGCCGACGTCGCAGGCCGCCGCGTGCACCCGGACGCGCTTCGCCCGCAGCTCCTCGGCGACCTTCTGGAGGCCCTCGGCGCCGCGCGCGCAGATCGCCAGGTTCGCGCCCTCGGCGGCGAACGCCTGGGCGATCGAGCGTCCGATGCCGCGGCTCGCGCCGGTAACGATCACTCCCTTGCCGGCCAACTGAAGGTCCATGGCTCGCCTTCCTTTCTCGACGGGCGCAACGGCTCGCCGACCCCGAGGCGAGTATCGGAATCGGTGGGGAAATCCAAGCGGCTTGCCCGCCCCGGCGGCCGCGCCGTCGCCTCAGCCCGCCGCCGAGACGCTCGCCGCGGACCCGGCCCGCAGGTGCTCGCGCAGGAAGCGCGCGGTGTAGGAGCCCGCGCCGTCGGTGAGCATCCGCTCCGGAGAGCCGGCGAAGACGATCCGCCCGCCGTCCCGTCCGCCCTCGGGGCCGAGGTCGATCACATGGTCGGCCTCCTTGACGATGTCGAGGTTGTGCTCGATCGTCACGACCGTATTGCCGCGATCGACGAGGCGGTGCAGCGCGCCGATCAACCGCTCGATGTCCGCGAAGTGCAGGCCGGTGGTCGGCTCGTCGAGCACGTACAGCGTGCGCCCGCGGGACTCCTTGCTGAGCTCGTAGGCGAGCTTGATGCGCTGCGCCTCGCCGCCGGACAGCGTGTTCGACGGCTGGCCGAGCGTCAGGTAGCCGAGACCGATCTCGCAGAGCAGGCGGAGCGGCTTCTCCACGCCCGGCACCGCGGCGAACAGCTCGGCCGCCTCCTCCAGGGTCATCGCCAGCACGTCGGCGATCGACTTGCCGCGATAGGTGACGGCCAGCGTCTCCGCGTTGAAGCGGCGGTCGGCGCATTCCTCGCAAGCGACGTAGACGTCGGGAAGGAAGCTCATCTCCATGCGGATGCGCCCCTGACCCGCGCACGCCTCGCAGCGGCCGCCCTTGACGTTGAAGGAAAAGCGGCTCGCCGTGAAGCCGCGCAGCCGCGCTTCCGGCGTGCCCGCGAACAGCCGACGGATCTCGTCGAAGAACCCCACGTAGGAGGCGGGAATCGAGCGCGGCGTCTTGCCGATCGGCGTCTGATCGACCTCGTAGACGCGCTCGATCGTCTCGGCGCCGACCAGCCGGCGATGACGGCCGACCGGCCCGGCGAACTGGCCGAGCTTCTGCTTGAGCGCCCGGTAGAGCACGTCGCGCACCAGCGTGGACTTCCCCGAGCCCGAGACGCCGGTCACGCAGGTCCAGGCGCCGAGCGGCAGCTCGAGATCGACCTCCTTCAAGTTGTGCTCGGCGGCGCCGAGCATCTTCAGCCAGGGCAGCCGATCGACCGGCCGCGGCTGTCCGGAACGGACGGGAGCCTGGGACAGGTAGCGCCCGGTCGCAGAGCGCGGCGCGCGCTCGAGAGCGGCGGGTGGTCCGACGGCGACGATCTCGCCGCCCCGGCTGCCCGCGCCGGGACCGAGATCGACGACGACATCGGCGCCGCGGATCGTCGCCTCGTCGTGCTCGACGATGATCACCGAGTTGCCGCGCGTCCGGAGCTCCCGCAGGATCGACAGCAGCATCTGGTTGTCGCGCGGGTGAAGGCCGATGGTGGGCTCGTCGAGGATGTAGCAGACGCCCTGCAGGTTCGAGCCGAGCTGCGCCGCGAGGCGGATGCGCTGCGCCTCGCCGCCCGACAGCGTGTCGGCGCGCCGGTCGAGCGTGAGGTAGCCGAGGCCCACTTGCTCGAGAAAGCGCAGGCGCGGCTCGATCTCCTTCAGCACGTCGGCGGCTACCAGTCGGTCGCGCTCGCCGAAGCGGTAGGAGGCGACCAGGCGCCGCGCGTCGGCGACGGTCGCCGCGGTGATCTCGGCGATCGTGCGGCTGCCGACGCGCACCGCGCGGGCCTGCGCCTTCAGGCGCTCGCCGGCGCAGGCGGGGCAGGGGCTCTCGCCGAGAAACGGCGACAGCGCGTCCTGCAGCTCCTCGTCCTCCCACAGCTCGTCGAGCAGGCCGAGCAGGCCCGGACGCTCGCCGCAGCCGCGCAGCACCGCTTCCCGCTGCGACTCGGAGAGATCGGCGAAGCTCCCGGCGGCGGGGATCCTCGACGCCTTGAGCGCCGCCAGCGCCCTGCCGCGATGGCGGTCGAGCGGCGGGTCCTGGAACGGGTAGAGCGCCTCGCGGAGCGGGCGGTTGGGATCGATCAGCCGCTTGGGGTCGAACTCCCAGAGCGTGCCCCCGCCGGTGCACTCGGGGCACGCTCCCTGGCGGCTGTTGAAGGAGAAGAGCCGCGGGTCGAGGGGGTCGAAGCCGAGGCCGCAGGGCGGACAGTACAGCCGCTCGCTGAACACCCGCTCCTCGCCGCCGATCACGGCATGGAACGTCCCCGCGCCGAGGCGCAGCGCGCGCTCGAGCACGTCCCGCGCGCCGTCGTCGCCGCGCCGCACCTCGCCGACCACCACGTCGACGTCGTGCTCGCGAAACCGCGCGAGCTTCGGCGTCGGATCGAGCCGTACTCGCTTGCCGTCGATGCGCGCCTGCGAGCAGCCGAGCTTGCGCGCGCCCTCGAGCGCCTCCTTGTGGAAGCCCTTGCGCCCGCGCACCACCGGAGCGAGCAGCTCGGCGCGTGCGGCGTCGCCGAGGTCGCGCGACAGCCGCTGCCAGATCTGCGCCCGGGTCTGCGGGCGGATCGGTCGATCGCAGCGCGTGCAATGCTGCTCGCCGACCTTCGCATAGAGCAGCCGCAGGTAGTGGTAGACCTCGGTGATCGTCGCCACCGTCGACTTACGGCCGCCGCGGCTGGTGCGCTGCTCGATCGCCACCGTCGGCGGCACGCCGAGCAACAGCTCGACGTCGGGCTTGGCGAGGACCTTCAGGAACTGCCGCGCGTAGGTCGACAGGCTGTCGATGTAGCGGCGCTGGCCCTCGGCGTAGACGATGTCGAAGGCTAGCGTCGATTTTCCGGAGCCCGAGAGGCCGGTGACCACCACGAGGGCGTCGCGCGGGATGTCGACGTCGATCGACCGCAGGTTGTGCTCCCGGGCGCCGATCACGCGGATGACGCCGTCGCCGCGGGCGGCGCGCGGGGCTCGCTTCCGCGCGGGCCGGTGCGGCGCGAGGCCGGCGGCTCGGTGCTCGAGCAGCGGGCGCAGGTGCTCCGCAGTATGCGATCCGGCGGCGCGGGCGACCTCCTCGGGCGTACCGGCCGCCACCAGCCGCCCGCCCTCGTCCCCGCCCTCGGGCCCGAGGTCGATCACCCAATCGGCGCACTTCACGACCTCGAGATTGTGCTCGATGACCACCACCGTGTGTCCGCGCTCGATCAGTCGGTCGAGCGCGCCGACCAGCGTTCGCACGTCGTGGAAGTGGAGCCCCGTGGTCGGCTCGTCGAACAGGAAGAGCGTCGGCTTCTGCTCGCCGGGCGGCGTGGCGATGTGCGAGGCGAGCTTCAGGCGCTGCGCCTCGCCGCCCGACAGCGTGGTCAGCGCCTGGCCGAGCCGCGCGTAGTCGAGGCCGACCGCCGCCAGCGGCTCGAGCGCCGCGCGCAGCTCGGCGCTGTCGGCGAAGAACGCGACGGCTTCGGCGACGGTGAGGTCGAACACGCCGCGGATCGAGCGGCCGCCGACCGTCGCTTCCAGCACCTCGGGGCGGAAGCGCGCTCCCTGGCACTCCGCGCACGGCACGTAGACGTCGGAGAGGAACTGCATCTCGACCTTCTCGTAGCCCTCGCCGCGGCAGGCCTCGCACCGCCCGCCCTCGACGTTGAAGGAGAAGGTCGAGGCCGTGTAGCCGCGCAGCCGCGCCAGGTCGCTGGCGGCGAACAGGCGGCGCACTGCGTCGTAGGCGCCCATGTAGGTGAGCAGGTTGGCACGCGGGGTGGTGCCGATCGGCGCCTGGTCGACGAGCACCACCCGGCCGACCCACTCGGCGCCATCGATTCCGTCGTGCTCGCCGGGAATGCCGGCCGGCTCGCCGAGCGCGCGCTTCAGCCCGCGGTAGAGCACCTCCTCGACGAGCGTCGACTTGCCCGATCCCGAAACGCCGGTGATGCACGTCAGCGTGCCGAGCGGGATCTCGCAGTCGATCGACTTCAAGTTGTTGGCCCGCGCCCCGCGCACCCGCAGGAGCCGTCCATCGCCGGACCGCCGCGTCGCCGGCACCGGGATCTCGCGCCGCCCGCAGAGATAGTCCGCGGTGAGCGACTCGCGGCAGGCCGCGAGCCGCGCGGTCTCGCCGGCGAACTGGACGCGGCCGCCGTGCTCGCCCGCGCCGGGACCGAGGTCGATCACGTGGTCGCTCGAGCGGATGACCTCCCCGTCGTGCTCGACGACCACCACGGTGTTGCCGTTGTCGCGCAACCGCTTGAGGATCTGCACGAGCCGGCCCGAGTCGCGCGCGTGCAGGCCGATCGACGGCTCGTCGAGGATGTAGAGCGTGTTGACCAGCGAGGAGCCGATCGCGGAGGTGAGATCGACGCGCTCGAGCTCGCCGCCCGACAGCGTGCGCGATTGCCGGTCGAGCGTCAGGTAGGCCAGGCCGACGTCCACCAGGTAGCGGAGCCGCGAGCGGATCTCGTCGAGCACGAGCTTGGCGATGTCCGCCTGCTGCCGGTCGAGCTCGAGGCGGGCGAAGAACTCGTGCGCCTCGCCGACGCTCATCGCGTGCACCTCGCCGACGTGCTTGCCGCAGATCCTCCAGTCGAGCGCTTCGGGACGCACGCGCGCGCCGCGACAGTCGGGGCAGAGGTCGTAGCTGCGGTAGCGCGACAGGAAGACCCGCACGTGCATCTTGTAGGTCTTGGTCTCGAGCCACTCGAACCAGCCGCGCACGCCGTAGTACTTGCCGTCGCCTTCGAGGACCAGCCGGCGATGCTCCGCCGGCAGCTCCGACCACGGCAGGTCGACGGCGATCCGATTCTTCGCACAGAACTTGAGGCACTCCTTGCGCTCCCACTCGGCGGCCGGGATCGACCACGGCTTGATCGCGCCATCGCGGATCGATTTCCGCCCGTCCGGCACGACGAGACCCATGTCGATGCCGATCGTGCGGCCAAAGCCGCGGCACTTCGGGCACGCGCCGAGCGGGCTGTTGAAGGAGAACTGGTTCGGCGACGGGTCGCGGTAGCGGATCTCGCAGGCCGGGCACTCGAGCTCCGCGGAGAACGCCTCGCGCCGGCCTTCGTCGGGGAAGAAGAGAATGGTGTGGCCCTTGCCGAAGTGGAACGCCTGCTCGAGGGAATCGACGATGCGGCTCTTCTGCGCGGGCCGTACGACCAGCCGGTCGACCACGACCTCGAAGCGCCGGCGCCGCTCGCCGTCGAGCCCGTCGAGCGGCACGACGTCGCCGTCGACGAGCGCGCGCGTGAAACCGGCGCGCTCGAGGCCGCCGCGGATCTCTTCCCACGGCAGCCGCTCCGGGGCGCTCACCGGGAACAGCACCAGGAACCGCGATCCTTGCGGGAGGCGGCGATGGACCGACTCCGGGCTGTCGCGCTCGATCGTGCGACCGCAGCCCCGACAGTGCAGGCGAGCCACCTTGGCGAACAGCAGCTTCAGATGATCGTGCAGCTCGGTCATCGTCGCCACGGTCGAGCGCGAGGTCACCACGCGGCGGCGCTGATCGATCGAGATGGCGGGAAGGATGCCGTGGATCGCTTCGACGTGCGGCTTGTTCATGCGGTCGAGGAACTGCCGCGCGTACGCCGAGAAGCTCTCGACGTAGCGGCGCTGGCCCTCGGCGTAGAGCACGTCGAAGGCCAGGCTGGATTTTCCCGAGCCCGACACTCCGGTGATGACGGTGAGCGAGCGGTGCGGGATGTCGACGTCGATCGCCTGGAGATTGTGCTCGCGAGCCCCGCGGACAGAAATCACAGACGGCGGACTATAACAGCCGTGCCGGCGAATGGAATCGGGAAGAAATCCTCGCGTGAATTTTTCGAGTGCTCGCCCGGTGCTCCTCTGCTATCATCCGTCGCAGAGTCGCTGCCCAGTCGGGGAATCGGACCGCGCGGAGGGTGAGATGAACAGAGGACCGAGGCCGATGCGGGAGGACGTTCCGAACGACGCGCCGCGGGCGGGAGACGCCGTGGACGCGACGACGATTCTCGACAACGTCGTTCGTCTCGATCAGATGCTCGATGAGAGCACGCGCCGAGAGCTCGCCGCGCTGCCCTATCTCGAGCTTTCGAAGCACCTGAAGATCAAGAAGACGGGCTCGGACTAGCGCCGCAGCCACGCCTCGGCGCGCTCGAGATCCTGCGGCGTGCCGACGTCGCTCCAGAAGCCTTCGAGCGGGAAGGCATGAACCGCGAGACCGGCGGCGATCATCGCGGCGATGGCCTCGGGAATCTCGTACTCGCTGCGCGGCGACGGGCGCACCGCGGCGGCATGCTCGAACACGGCGGAGGAGAACACGGCGATGCCCGCGTTGTTCCAGTGCGTCGCGGCGGTGCCGGGGGGCGGTTTCTCGACGATGCGCTCGATGCGCCCGTCCTCGCCGACGTACACCGCGGCGCCGCGGCACGGGTCCTCCACCCAGTTCACGCCGAGCAGGCCGTCGGCCCGCAGCGCGGCGAACTTCGCGAGCATCGACGGGTAGTTGCTCCGCTCGGTCAGGATGTCGCCCCAGGCGAGCACGAAGGCGCGGGAGTCGACGGCGTCGCGGGCGAGCAGCAGCGCGCGCGCGGTGCCGTCCCGCACCTCCTGGCGCCGGTAGGCGATCCGCACCGCGAAGCGCCGGCCGTCCCCGAAATACCTCTCGATCCGCTCGGCCCGGTAGCCGGTGACGAGCACGAACCGTTCGATCCCCGCCGCGCGCAGGGCGAGCAGGATGTGCTCGAGGAGCGGTCGTCCGGCGACCGGCAGCATCGGCTTGGGGAGGCTCTCCGTGAGACCCTTCATGCGGGTCCCCCGGCCGGCGGCGAGGATCACGCAGTCGCGAACGGCGCGGGGCTCGCTCGGGTGCCGTTCCCGCTCGCGCGCGGCCATGGAGCGATCCTGCTTGACGGCCGACGGCGGTGCAAGCGTCGACTCCAAGTTGCCCTTGTCTCGAAAAACGGGTGGGATTATTGTGGTCTTTGGGCTCATGGGCGAAGGCCATACGGGCAAGATCTACTTTCTCAGCGAACGAGGGCGCCGGTCGACGCCGCGCGTGGTGCGCAAGCGCAGCGAGCCGCCGAGCGGCTCGCCTCCCGAGGGCCGCCGGCCGTCTCCTCAGGAGACCACCTGGCTGTCGCGCGCGCTGTTCATCGAGGGAATGTATTTCACGCTGCTCTGGCTCGCGGAGGGAACGGACTTCTTCGCCTTCGAGCCCGACAGCCCGCTCCGCCAGTGGATCTATTCGTTCTTCCCCGCGGAGATCTTCGTCGCGGCGATGGCGATTGTCGGCGCCTACCAGCTCCAGCGCCACGCCGGCGAGCGAGACGTCTTCCCGCTCGTCGCCGCAGGGGGCCTGGTGTTGCTCGCGCTCGAGCGCCTGACGCTGCTCATCGCCGGCGGCTTCCGCCACGACCTCACGCCGGGCGAGCGTCTGGAGATCACCGCCATGGGGATCTGCATGTGCGTCGGCGTGTGGACGGTGTCGCACTCCCTCCGCTACCGGGCGGACCGATGACGGTGTGAGCCGTTGCCGGTGCTGCGCGACCGGTTGTCGTTGCGGCGATCCGCCGCGATCACCGAGGACCCGTTCGACCCGGGTCTGTTCTCGATGATCGATCGCATGCGGCTGCGGATCACCCGAGCGTATGGGGCTCGCGCGGGGGAGACGCCGGTGCGCGGCCTCACCCAGGAGTCGGGGATCGAGATCGAGAGCTTCAAGACCTACGCGCCGGGTGACGACATCCGGTACGTCGATTGGAACGCCGTGGGGCGGCTCGACCAGCTGCTCACGCGGCGCTTCGTGGCCGAACGTGAGATCCCCGTGCACCTGCTGATCGACGCCAGCGCCTCGATGGCGACGCCCGCGGCGGATCGCAAGTTCGCCTTCGCCGTGCGGCTGGTGGCCGCGCTCGCCTACATCGCGCTCAATAACAACGATCCGGTCCGCGTGGCGGCGCTGCATCACGGGCCCGCCGGACCGCAGGTGATGGAATCGCCGATGCTCCACCATCACGGTCGGTTCCTGCGCTTGAAGCCCGTGCTGGCGGACCTCGCGGCTTCGGGGCGGACGGCCCTGCTGGAGGGCGTCACCCAGTACCTGGGGCGTCACCGCGAGCGCGGGGTCGCTCTGCTGGCGTCCGATTTCCTGGTGCCCGCCGAGGTCTACGAGACGGCGTTGTCTCGCCTGCTCGCCCACCGTCTGCAGGTGCACGCGATCCAGGTGGTCGGCGAGGAGGAGCGGGATCTCGGTCGCACGGGCGGCCGTCTGCGGCTGCGGGACGTCGAGACCGGAGCGACGCGCGAGATCGTGCTGTCGGCGGCGCAGCGCCGGCGCTACGCCGCCGCGTTCGCCGAGCGCATCGAGAAGATCCGCGGGTTCTGCCACGGCGCCGGGATCGGTCACGCCGTGGTCTGCCCGCGCGACGGCGTCGAGCATTGCTTGACCCAGATTCTCTCCGTCTCGGGGATGTTGCGGCTGCGCTGAGCGACGATGGGATTTTCGGCGCCCTACGGGCTCGTCTCGCTGCTCTTCCTCGTGCTGCTGGTGTTGCTGCATCGGCGCCGCCGTCAGCAGCGCGACCTCGACGTCTCGAGTCTGCTCCTGTGGCAGGCGGTTCCCGATGAGCCTGCGCGGGACAGGGTGCGGCCCAATCTCCTGCTCGCGGTCCAGCTCGCGTTGCTCGGCGCGCTCGCCCTGTCCGTGGCTCGTCCGTACTGGGTCGAGCGCGCGGCGTCGGTGACCGGCGGCAGAGCGGTGCTGCTCTTCGATGCCTCGGCGAGCATGCAGACGCTGGAACGAGGCGAGCGCCGCTTCGACCAGGCCCGGCGACGGGCCGGCGAGGTGCTCGCCGGCCTCGGCGAGGGCGTAGAGGTGATGATGATCGAGGTCGCCGCCCACCCCCGGGTGGTGGTCGCGTTCACGCGCGACCGCAGCCTGCTCGCCCGCGCCCTCGAGGGACTGGAGCCCGGCGATGGTCCGACTCGGCTGTCGCTCGGCGTGCAGTTCGCCCACTCCGTCGCCGGCGGCGGCCAGGGGCCTCTGGAGATCGACGTGTTCACCGACCTGCCCCGGCAAGAGCTGGCGTTCTCGCCCGCCGCCGGCGAGCGGTTGCGGTACTTCCGCTTCGGCCGCAGCGACGACAACGTGGCGCTGGCCGGGCTGCGCGTTCACCAGAACGCGTTTCAGGATGCCGACGAGGCCCGCGGCTACGCGCTCGTCAAGAACTACGCGCATCGACCGAAGGAGCTCGAGCTGCACGTGGCGCTCGACGCCAAACCGGTGCTCGACGAGACGCTGCACCTCGCGGCGCGCGAGTCGCGCATGGTGCCGATCGGCCGGCTCGGTCGGCCGGGCAGGCTCGAAGCGCGGCTCGACGTCGCGGACGCGCTGGCGGTGGACAACCGAGCGATCGCCTTCGTCCGGCCGGCCCGCAAGATCCGGGTCGTGGCCGTGAGCACCAAGCCGGCGGTGGTCGACGACCTGAAAGCGCTGGCACGCGGCGTCCCCGCGCTCGATCTGCGTCCGGTGGCGCCGACGGAGGTCCGTGGCGAAGATCTGACGCGAGCCGATCTCGTGGTGTTCCACGACTTCGCGCCGCGTATCGCGCCCGCGGTCAACGCCCTGTACGTCTATCCGCCGGCGTCGAGCGCGCTCTTCCCGTCGAAGCGCGACGTCGTGTCGGCGCAGATCCTCGACTGGAACGAGTCGGATCCGGTGCTGCTCGACCTTCGCTACCTCGAGGCGCTCGCGCTCGACCGGTCGCGCCTGCTCGACCTTCCACCCTGGGCGCACATGCTGCTCAGCTCCCGCGCCGAGGGCCGCGAGTTTCCGCTCGCCTTCGGCGGAGAGACCGACGGCCACCGGGTGATCTGCTTCGCCTTCGACCTGGAAGGCCGGTCGCTCGTGCGCAGCGAGAATCTCAGCCTGCTCTTGCTGGTGTTGAACGCGCTGCGATGGCTGACGCCGCCGGACTCCGGCGCTCCGCTGCAGATCGACGTCGGCGAGAGCTATCGCGAATCGCTGCGAGAGCCGGTCGCGTTCACGGTGACCGCGCCGGACGGCAGGGCCGAGGCCCGCGCGCCCACCCTGCGCCTGGCGGTGGAGCCGACGCGCGCGGGAGAATACCGGATCGACGGCGGAGCGATTCATCGCACGATCCTCGCCAACCTGTTCGACGGCGAGGAATCGGACGTCGGCCGCGCGGACGGGCCCGGTGAAGAGAGCGTCGACGGCGCCGCCGCGCCGCGCCCGATGGTCTCGGCGACGATGCTCCACGAGTTCGGCCGGGCGCTGCTTCTCGCCGGCTTCCTGCTCGCGCTGGCCGAGTGGGGCTACTGGGGGTGGCTGCAACGCCGCCGGAGGCCGCATGTGGACTGACCTGCTGTCGGGCGCGGCGGCGCTGGCGGTCGATGCGCCGTGGCGGCTGTGGCTGCTCGCGCCCGGCTCGGCGGTCGTGGTCGCGGCGGTGTGGCGTGCCGGGGGCGGCCGAGCCGTGTACGCCTCCGCGGCGCTGCGGCTGGCGGCGGTGGCGCTGCTGGTGTTCGCCGTGGCGGGGCTGTCGCTGCGGACCCGCGAGGAGGCGCAGGACCTGTGCATCGTGCTGTCGGCCGACGCCTCCTCGAGCGTCGACGGCGGCGCCGAGCGCGTGGCCGGGGAGATCGGGCGCGAGCTGGCGGCGAAGCTGCGGCCCTCGGACCAGCTCGGCCTGATCGCGTTCGCCCGCCAGGCCGAGGTCGTCGCCTGGCCGTCCGCGCCGCCGCGCCCGCCGAGCGCCGCCGAGGTGAAGCTCGATCGCTCCGCGACGCGGCTGGCCTCCGGCATCGAGGCCGCGGTGCCGCTCTGCCCGGAGGGCAGCGAGCGGAAGATCGTGCTCGTGACCGACGGCAACGAGACGCTCGGCGACGCCCGACGGGCGGCCGAGCTCGCGCGCCAGACCGACACGCGCGTCTACGCCGTCGCGCTCGGCGCCGGAGGCGACGACGGCCCGTCGCTCGAGAAGTTGACCGCGCCTCCGCTGGTGCGCGAGGGGTCGGTATTTCCGGTGCGGGCGCTCGTGCGCAACGGCGGCGCGCAACCCAGGAGCGCGACGATCGAGGTCCTGGTCGACGGCCAGACCGCCTCGCGAGCGGAGGTGCGCCTCGATCCCGGCATCAACGTCTTCGAGATCCCCTACCAGTTGCACGAGAAGGGCTCCTATCGGCTCGCCGCGCGGCTCGCCGGCGACGGTGCGTCGCGCGAGCAGCGCAGGGAGATGTCGCTCGCGGTCGCCGGGCCGGTCCGCGCGCTGGTCGTCGGACGCAGCCGCGACAGCGCGCTCGCCAAGGCGCTGCAGCTCCGCGAGGTGGCGGTCGAGTTCCGCGAGCCGGCGGGCTTCCCGAAGCTCGAGGACCTGCTGCAGTTCCACTGCGTGATCTTCGACGACGTCGCGCGCAAGGAGCTTTCCGACGCCGCCCTGGAGGCGCTGGAGTCCTACGTCAAGGACTTCGGAGGCGGATTCCTGATGACCGGCGGCGCGCGCAGCTTCGGGGACAAGGGCTACCAGAAGTCCGCGGTCGAGAGGGTCCTGCCGGTCCACCTGATCGAGCAGGAGCAGAAGCCCAAGGGCCGGCCGCCGATTGGCGTCTTCCTGCTCGTCGATCGATCGAACAGCATGAGCTACAACAGCCGGCGCCACGACATGCGCGACGGCGAGAAGATGAAGTACGCGCGCGCCGCCGCGCTGGCCCTGGTCGAGCAGCTGCGGCCCGAGGACCGGATCGGCGTGATCGCCTTCGACTCGGACCCGTACGTGCTCGGTCCGCTGCGGCCGCTTTCCGAGCAGCGCTCGGTGCTCGAGGACCGCATCTCGCGCCTGGTTCCGGGAGGCGGCACGGACTTCAAGGCGGCGATGGAGATCGCCACCGCGCAGCTCGTGCAGAGCGGGCTGAAGACGCTGCACGTCATCCTGCTCACCGACGGCGATACCAACCGCGGCGCCGCCGACCACGTCGCGGTGACTCAGGCGATGGCCCGGCTCGGGATCAGCGTCACCACCGTCCGCATCGGCGACGACGACGTCAACCTGGCCTTCCTCGAGCAGATCTCGCAGGACACAGGCGGCCGCTTCTACCACGTCGAGGACATCGAGCTGCTGCCGCAGCTGATCGTCAACGACACCCGTCAGGCGCGCGGCGACAAGGGCGAAGGCGTCCCGCCGGTCGAAGAGAAGCCCGGGGGAGCGCCGCTCGAGGGCCCGCGCCGGCCCGACATCGGCGAGGCCACGGAAGTGGTGCGTGGGCTCTCCGCGCGGGAGCTCCCTGTCGTACGCTCCGTGCCGCAGAGCAAGCTGAAGAACGGCGCCGATCTCGTCCTCTACGTCGGCGCCGGGACGCAGAAGCTGCCGCTGCTCGCCACCTGGCAGTACGGTCTGGGCCGGGCGGCCGCCTTCCCGCTCGATCCGGCGCAGCCGGATGCCGCAATCTGGTCCGCCTGGCCGGGCTTCGCGAAGCTCTGGTCGCAGCTCGTTCGCTGGGCGATCCGCGAGGAGGCACCGTGGGAGACGAAGCAGTCGGTGCGCCTGCGCGACGGCACGCCGTTCCTCGAAGTCCAGACCTTCGACGATCTCGCCGGCGGGATCGACGCGCAGGTGTTCCTCCAGCCGGATCGTCCGCTCGAGGTGGCGCTCACGCCGGTGGCGCCGCGGCTGTTCCGCGCTCCGTTGCCACCGCTGCCCGCGGGCCGCTACGCGTTGCTGCTGACGCGGCAGGACGCCGGACACCCGGTGCAGAAGCGGGAGATGCTCACGGTGGACGCGTCGACGATCGAATCGGCGGACGCCGAGCAGGCGCGCCGGCTCCCCGACCTCGATCTGCTGCGCGAGATCAGCACCGAGACCGGCGGGTCGCTCAACCCGACGAACGACGAGCTGCTCGCTCGCCACGGCGCGAGCCACGCGAAGCGACATCGCCTCGACGGGATGCTGGTGGTCCTGGCGCTGTCGGCGCTGCTCGCCGACATGGCGCTGCGCATGCGCGCCGAGCCCTGAAGGAGTCTGCGCGCGCTGGCGTCATCGACACGGGTCGGAGCAGCAGCTACATCTAGCCGGCGAAGCGCGCTCTGCGAGGTCCACCATGCGAATCGTTCCGGTTCCCGTTCTGCTCGACAACTACGCGTATCTGGTGATCGCCGAATCCGGCGCCGCCGCGGTGGTCGACCCCTCGGAAGCGGCACCGGTGCTGCGCGCCGTGGAGCGCGAGGGCGCCACCCTGGCGGCCATCTGGAACACCCATCACCACTGGGACCACGTCGGCGGCAACCGCGACTTACTGATCGCGCATCCCGACCTGCGAGTGGTTGGATACGCGGGCGACCGCGCGCGCATCCCGGGGATCACCGACCCGGTGGAGGACGGAGCCCAGTTCGATTTCGGCGGCGGCATGGTTCGCGTGATCTTCGTCCCCGCGCACACGAGCGGGCACGTCGCCTACCATCTGCCGCTACAAAACGCGGTCTTCACGGGCGATACGCTGTTCGCCGGCGGCTGCGGCCGGCTGTTCGAAGGCGACGCGCGCATGATGTCCGACTCGCTCGGCCGACTGACCGCGCTGTCCGCCGACACGCGGGTGTTCTGCGGCCACGAGTACACCGAGAAGAACCTGCGGTTCGCGCTGACGCTCGAGCCGAGCAACGCCGAGCTCGCCGCGAAGTACCGGCGGGTCGAAGCACAGGTGGGGCGTGGCGAGCCGACGGTCCCGACCACCATCGCGGAGGAGCTGGCCACCAACCCATTCCTGCGCCCGAGCAGCGAGGAGCTTCGCCGGGTGGTGCTGGCGAAGTTTCCTGATTGTCCGGACGATCCGATCGCGGTCTTCGCCAAGACGCGCGAGCTCAAGGATTCATTCTGATCCAACCGGCGATACAAGCCGCTGATTTCATTGCGTTACAAATGTTTTGCGGATGGATGCAGTGGCGGGCGTGGCGCGGCTCCATTCTTGCTTTACATTGGGCGAGAACACCGCTGTCGACGGATCACCGCACCCGTCGGCGTGTGGTTCGGGTTTGATAGCTGTGGCGAAGAGAAGAGCTTTCGTTCTATTATGAATAGCAGGAGGAGTTTGAATTGAAACGCATTCCCGGAATCCGGCCTCGCTTCACGCGCTGTACGATCGTGCGTCCTGACGGGAGCGTTCTGGAAGCATGGGAGATGTTCGTCGGAGATCGCTCCTACGGGCGGTCGAACAGCCGGAGCGCGCTGCTCAAATCGTGGGAAGCCCGCCTGGAGGAAGCCGAGAACGGACGACCTTTCGCATTTCGGCCCATGTACCGTCGCTCGCATCATCCCGAGCGCGCGGCCACCAAGCGCACCGACGAGAAGACCAATCGCAGCAACGCCAGCCGACGCGGTTCCTGAGCGGGCCGTCGAGCCGCCGCTTCAATCGCCGTCGGGCGTCGCGGCGCGCGTCTCGTCGAGCAGCTGGCTGAACTGCTCGACGTCGATGTAGCCGACCCTGCGACGGTGCTCGCGGCCGCTCGGCGCGAAGAACAACGTGGTCGGCACGCCGAGCACGCCGTACTTCGAGAGCGTCGCCTCGGCCTCTCTCGACATCTCGGTCACGTCGGCGCGCAGCATGGCGAACTGCGCGGCCCGCGCGGCGACCGGCGCCGAGACGAACGTCGTGCGCTCCATCTCGATGCAGGGCAGGCACCAGTCGGCTCGGAAGTCGACGACCGCCGGTCGCCCCTCGCTGCGTGCCTGCTCCAGCGCGGCGGGCGAGAATTCCTGCCAGGAGATCGCCGTCGGCTTCGCTCCGGCGGAGGGCAGGGCTGCCCACAGCGCGGCGAGCACCGCCGCCGACCCCGCCAGCCGCTTGAACAACGGGAAGTGCCGCAGCTCGCGCCCATGGGGGTCGAGAAAGCCGAGCGTGATGCCGGCCAGAGCGATCAGTCCCGCCGCCGTCCACTCGAGCGTCTGCGTCGACAGCAGCGGGCTCACGAAGTAGAGCGCCAGGCCGAGCAGCACGAACCCGAAGAGCCGTTCGACCCACACCAGCCATTCCCCCGCGCGCGGCAGCCTCGCGATCGACCCGGCGACGGCGCCGAGCAGGACGTACGGCGCACCGAGCCCGAGCGCCAGCGTGAAGAACAGCCCGAAGCCGAGCAGCGCCTCGCCGCGAGCGCCGACGACGAGCAGCAGCCCGACCACGACCGGACCGACGCAGGGCGCCGCGACGATGCCCATGGTGAGCCCCATGAACAGCGCACCGACGAAGCCCCCACCGGCCTTTCCCGCTCGTTGCAGCAGCCAGGCGGGCGGCCGCAGCGTGTAGAGGCCGAAGCTCGAAGCCGCCAGCGCCACCATCAGCGCGGCCATGCCGATCAGCGTCATCGGGCGTTGCAGGGCGCTGCCGAACATCCCGCCCGAGAACGCGGCGCTGACCCCGAGCGCGGAGAACGTGAGCGCGATGCCGAGCGCGTAGACGCCCGCCAACAGCACCGCCCGCCCGCGCTGCTCGCGGGCCTGCCCGCCGAAGTACGCCACCGTCACCGAGATCAACGGATAAACGCAGGGCGTGAGGTTCAGCCCGAGGCCCATGAGGAAGATCAAGAGCAGGGTCGGCGCCAGTCCGTACTGCGCGAGCCAGCGGTCGACCGGCGTCGGGCTGCCCGCGCCGGCCGCCGAGCTCGAACCGGCCTCGAGGTCGGCGGGGCGCCGCACGAGAAACGTTCGCTCGACGTCCCTCGGGGGGAGGCACCGAGTGTCGTCGCACGCCTGGTAGTGGAGTCTCGCTGCGAAGCTCGCACCCTGCGAGTCGATGCCGGCCGCGACCGACAGCGGTACGCGAAAGCGCACCCGCCCGCTGTACACGCGGATCGCCTTCCCCGCGGTGAACGCGAACCGGCGGCTCTCGGCCGGCGGATACTCGATCTCACCGACCGCGAATCCGGCAGGCGGCGTCACGGTGAGCGTCGTCGCGATCATCGCGTCGGAGCTCGGCTGGTGGGCATTGACGTGCCAGCCCTCCGCGACCTCGGCTTGCAAGACGACCTCCAGGGCACGACGCGAGGGCGAGTAGTTCGCGCTCTCGACCCGCAGCTGGACGATCTCGTCGGGAATCGGCGGGGGTTCCGCGCCGCCGAGTCCGCTCGGGCCGAGCGCCAGCAGCAGGGCGGCGACGGCGATGAACCGTATCCCGTGCTCTTGTGGAAGATCTCGCTCCACCGATTGCCGATCGCAACGCGGGCGCGCTCGCCTGTCAAACAGCGGCGGTTGACGCGAAGTCAGATGCCTTCGGGGAGTGGATAGCCGGCGTCGAGCGCCAGGGGAACGCATTCGACGATGTCCAGGCCGTAGCCGGGCAGGCTCACCAGGCGGCGCGGGTAGTTGGTGAGCAGACGGATCTTGCGCACGCCGACGTCGCGCAGGATCTGCGCGCCGATGCCGTAGTCGCGGAAATCCTTCAGCGGGCCGCGCATCGCCGTGCTCGGCCGCGTGTCCTCGCCGACGCCGGCGCCCGAGGTGATCTCCTCGGCGATGCTCTCGCGCCGCAGATAGAGGATGACGCCGCGGCCTTCCTGATCGATCCGCGTCATCGCCCGATGCAGCATCTCGCCGGTGTTGCGGCTCTGGTACGAGAAGACGTCTCCGGGGAGGTACTCGGCGTGCGCCCGCACCAGGATCGGCTCGTCGGCGCGGATCTCGCCCCGGATCAGCACCAGATGCTCGCTGCCGTCGACCTGCGACTGGTAGGCGCGCGCCCGGAACTCTCCGAAGCGGGTGGGCAGGCGGGCCTCGCCGAGGCAGTGGACCAGAGAATCGTTGCGCAGGCGGTACTGGATCAGGTCCGCGATCGTGGCAATCTTCAGCTTGTGCCGCTCGGCGAAGATCTCCAGGTCCGCCAGCCGCGCCATCGTGCCGTCGTCGCGCATGATCTCGCAGATCACGCCGGCGGGGCGCAGACCCGCGAGCCGCGCCAGATCCACCGCGCCCTCGGTCTGGCCGGTGCGCACCAGCACGCCTCCCTTGCGGGCGATCAGCGGGAACACGTGTCCCGGGGTGACCAGATCCTGCGGCACGGCGCCGTCGCGGATGGCGGTCAGGATGGTGGCCGTGCGGTCCGCCGCCGACTGACCGTGGCTGATGCCCCGCCGCGCGTCGATCGAAACCGTGAAGGCGGTGCCGAGCGGGGAGTTGTTCTCCCGGGCCATGGCCGTCAGCCCGAGTTGCTCGGCGCGCTCCGGCGTGACCGGCAGGCAGATCAGCCCACGACCGTGCTTGGCCATGAAGTTGATGGCGTCCGGGGTGACCTTCTCCGCCGCCATGCACAGGTCGCCCTCGTTCTCGCGGTCCTCGTCGTCCATGAGGACGATCATCCGTCCGGAGCGGATCTCGGCGATCGCTTCCTCGATGGGGGCGATGTGACGGCTGGATCGATCCGGGCGGTGTGGGGAGATCGAAAACATGATGACGAGAACGACGTCCCAAGCTATCGAGAGCCTAACGCCGAGTAAAGGCGCCCCTCCCGGCGTCGGCCGGGCGGCGAATTGGACAAGCCGCTGCGGAGTTTGATAGCCGGGCGTCGGCCGGCGCATGGGGCGCCGCCCGGAATGGAGGAGATTCCGATGGCGAAGATCACGCTGCGAGGCAATCCCATTCACACCACCGGAGAGCTGCCGGCCGTCGGCAGCCGGGCGCCGGATTTCGTCCTGGTCGACGGCAAGCTGGCGAACAAGAGCCTGGCGGACTTCGCCGGCAAGAAGAAGCTCTTGAGCATCGTTCCGAGCCTCGACACGCCGGTGTGCGCGCTGTCGACCAAGAAGTTCAACGAGCACGCCAAGGCGCACCCGGACACGGTGATGCTGATGATCTCCGCCGACCTGCCGTTCGCGCAGGGCCGGTTCTGCTCGGCCGAGGGGACCGCCAACGTCGTGCCGCTGTCGCTGATGCGCTCCCGCCGGTTCGCCGAGGACTACGGCGTGCTGATCGAGGACGGGCCGCTCGCCGGCGTCACGGCGCGCGCCGTCGTGGTGCTCGACGCCGACGACAGGGTGCTGCACGCCGAGCTCGTGCCGGAGATCGCCCAGGAGCCGAACTACGACGCCGCGCTGAAGGCGCTGGGGTGACCGCCGCGCCGGGAAGCGAGGGGCTCGCCGAGGCGTATGGCGAGATCCGCCGCGTGACCGAGCGGCTGGCGGCGCCGCTGTCGGCGGAGGACTGCGTCGTGCAATCGATGCCGGACGCGAGCCCCGTCAAGTGGCACCTGGCGCACACCACCTGGTTCTTCGAGACGTTCGTGGTGAGCGCCGCGCGGCCGGCGGCGCGGCCGTTCCATCCCCAGTTCCGCGTGCTCTTCAACTCCTACTACAACGCGGTCGGCCCCCAGCACCCTCGCCCCGAGCGCGGGATGCTCTCGCGTCCCGCGCTCTCCGAGGTCCGAGCGTACCGCGAGCACGTCGACTGCCGCATCGCCGAGCTGTTCGCCGAGGGCGCCGTGGACGAATCGCTGGCGGCGCGCGTCGAGCTCGGCCTGCACCACGAGCAGCAGCATCAGGAGCTGATCCTCACCGACCTGAAGCACATGCTCTGGTCGAACCCGCTGCGGCCCGCCTACCGCGACGGTCCGCAGCGGGCGGAGGGCGAGGCGGGCCGGCTGCGCTGGCGGCGGCATGCCGGCGGCGCGGCGTCGATCGGCCACGCGGGCGGCTCGTTCTCGTTCGACAACGAGCGGCCCCGTCACCGAGTGATGCTCGAACCGTTCGAGATCGCCTCTCGGCCGGTGACGACCGGCGAGTTTCTCGAGTTCATCGAAGACGGCGGGTACGAGCGCGCGGAGCTCTGGCTGTCCGACGGCTGGGACGCGGCGCGGGCGCAGCGCTGGCGCGCGCCGCTCTACTGGCGGCGCGAGGACGGGGCCTGGCGGATCTTCACGCTGTCGGGCGCGCGGGATCTGCGGCGCGACGAGCCGGTCGCTCACGTGAGCTTCTACGAGGCGGACGCGTTCGCCCGCTGGTCGCAAGCGCGGCTGCCGTCCGAGGCCGAATGGGAGGTCGTGGCGGCGAAGGAGCCCGTCGCGGGGAACCTGCTGGAGAGCGGGCTGCTGCATCCGGCTCCCTCGCCCGCGCCGTCGAGCGCGCCGCCGGCGCAGCTCTTCGGCGACGTGTGGGAGTGGACGCGGAGCGCTTACGCGGCCTACCCGGGCTTCCGGGCCGCCGCCGGAGCGCTCGGTGAGTACAACGCGAAGTTCATGTGCAACCAGCTCGTCCTGCGCGGCGGCTCGTGCGTCACGCCGCGCTCGCATCTGCGCGCCACCTACCGCAACTTCTTCCCGCCGCAGGCGCGCTGGCAGTTCAGCGGGCTGCGCTTGGCACGCGACCCCTGAGGGCGCGCGGCGGCTGCGGTGCGGTTGACGGTCCAGGTCGCGCCCGGCGCGCGGCGCGATCGCATCGTCGGCTGGCTCGACGACGCGCTGAAGGTGGCGGTCCAGGCTCCACCCGAGCGCGGCCGGGCCAACGAGGCGGTCGCCGCGCTGCTCGGCGAAGCGCTCGGCGTGGAGGTGAGACTGCTGCGGGGACGCTCCTCCCGGCGCAAGCTGTTCGAGATCGTCGGCCTCGACGGCGCCGCGGTGCGCGCGCGGATCGCCGCCCGCGTGGCGCGCCCGTAGCGGGCTACTCGACGGTGACGCTCTTGGCGAGGTTGCGCGGCTGGTCGACGTCCGAGCCCCGCTGCACCGCTACGTGATAGGCGAGGAGCTGAAGCGGGAGGGTCAGCAGCAAGGGCGACAGCAGCGGGTGCGTCGGCGGAACGACGAGCAGCTCGTTGGCGACGGCCGCGAGGTCGTCGCTCGCCCGGTCGGTGACGGCGATGATCTTGCCCCCGCGCGACTCGACCTCCTTCAGGTTCGACAGCGTCTTGGGGAAGACTTCGTCGTGCGGCGCCAGCACCACGACGGGCATGGCCTCGGTGATGAGCGCGATCGGCCCGTGCTTCATCTCGCCGGCGGGATAACCCTCGGCGTGGATGTACGAGAGCTCCTTCAGCTTGAGCGCGCCTTCGAGCGCCACGGGGTAGTTCACGCCGCGCCCGAGGTAGAGGAAATCCTGGGCTTGGGAGTACTTCCGCGCCACTCGCACGATGGGCTCGTCGCCGCTCAAGGCCTGCTCGGCGAGCTGCGGGACGTTGCGGAGCTGGGCGAGCAGGTCGCGTGCCCGGGCTGCTTCCAGACGCCCCAGGCGCCGGCCGAGGCTCACGGCGAGCAGGAAGAGAGCGGCGACCTGCGTGGTGAACGCCTTGGTCGACGCCACGCTGATCTCCGGGCCGGCGTGGGTGTACAGCACGGCGTCACAGCGGCGTGCGATCGAGGAATCGACCACGTTGCACACCGCGAGCGTGGCCGCGCCCGCGCGCCGCGCTTCCTCCACGGCTCCCAGCGTGTCGGCGGTCTCGCCCGACTGCGAGACGACGATCAGCAGATCCCGCTCGCCGAGCACCGGACGGCGGTAGCGAAGCTCGCTCGCGTAGTCCACCTCGGCGGGCAAGCGCGTCAGCTGATTCAGGAAGAACTTGCCGATCAGCGAGGCGTGCCAGGCGGTGCCGCACGCCGCCAGCGTCACGCGCTCGATCCGCGGCCAGCGCTTCTCCAGGGCGTCGAGCTCCCCGAGCGGCGCATCGGCGCTCTCCAGTCGGATCCGGCCGCGCAGCGTGTCGATCAGCGCCTGCGGCTGCTCGTGGATCTCCTTCAGCAGGAAGTGCTTGTGGCCGCCCTTCTGCGCCGTCACCGGGTCCCACGTCACGTGCCGCGGCGGGCGATCGCGCGGCCGGCCTTCGAAGTCGGTGAGCGTGACGCCGCCGCACGTCAGCTCGGCGATCTCGCCGTCCTCGAGGAAGATCATGTCGCGAGTGTATTCGAGGATCGCCGGGATGTCGGAGGCGATCAGATTCTCCTTGCGGCCGATGCCGATGACGATCGGGGTCGCCGTCTTGGCGGCGACCAGTCGATCGCGTTCGAGCTCGCTCATCACCACGATCGAGAAGGAGCCGTGCAGGCGCCGCACCGCCCGACGGGTCGCCTCCGCCAGGCCCACGCCGGGCCGAAGCTCCTCGTCGATCAGGTGGGCGATCACTTCCGTGTCGGTCTCCGAGGCGAGCTGCCGGCCGCGGTGCTCGAGCTCGGCGCGCAGCTCCAGGTAATTCTCGATGATGCCGTTGTGGATCAGCACGACCCGGCCAGCGCGGTGCGGATGCGCGTTCTCCTCCGACGGCCGGCCGTGCGTCGCCCAGCGCGTGTGGCCGATGCCGATCGAGCCGACCAGCGGCGTCTCGGCGAGCATCCGCTCGAGGTTGGTGAGCTTGCCGACGCAGCGGCGCACCTGGATGCCGTCGTCGTCGAGCGCGGCGACGCCGGCCGAGTCGTAGCCGCGGTACTCGAGCCGCCGTAGCGCTCCGATCAGCACCCCACTCGCCTCGCGGGGCCCCACGTACCCGACGATGCCGCACATCAGCCCTTGCCCGCCTTCATCTTCTTGCGCTTCTCCGCGGTCCAGCCCTCGCGCACCCGCTCGCGCCGCTCGTTGTACACCAGCGCACCGGCGGGCACGTCGTGGCGCACGGTGCTCGCCGTGGCCACGTAGACGTCGTCCCCGAGCGTCACCGGCGCCACCAGCGTCGTGTCGCTGCCGACCTGCACGCGGTCGCCGATCGTGGTGGGGTGCTTGGCGAATCCGTCGTAGTTGCAGGTGATCGTGCCGGCGCCGACGTTGGTCTCGCGGCCGATGGTGACGTCGCCGAGGTAGGTGAGATGGTTCGCCTTGGTGCCTTCCCCGACCACCGCCTTCTTGGTCTCGACGAAGTTCCCGATGTGCACCCGGGCCGCCAGCGACGTTCCGGGGCGCAGGTGGGCGAAGGGCCCGATCGCGGCGTCGTCGCCGATCCTCGACCCCGAGATCACCACCGAGAATCTCAGGTGCACCCGATCGCCGATCTCGGCGTCCGTCAGGTAGGCGCTGCCGTCGATGCGGCAGTCCCGGCCGACGCGCGTGCAGCCGCGCAGGTGCGTGTTGGGGCCGATCACGGTTCCCGCTCCGACCGTGACCTCGCCGTCCACGTAGGTCGACTCGGGGTCTTCCAACACCACACCGGCCGCTTCCAGCCGCCGGACGGCCTCGCGGCGCCGCTCCCTGCTCATGGGTCCGCCTTGCCGCTCCGTGCGGCGTTCTGTCAATACGCCGGCGAAAAAACGCCCGAGGCCGGACCGACCTCGGGCGGGGACTCGTGGCGCCGCCGCGCCCGGCTCACCGCTGCGGGTCGATCAGCGCGCCGAGCAAGAACGGCCAGTCGCGCTTCCAATCGAACGCGCCGTCGTACGCGTCCCGCGCGCCGCGCCCGTAGTACGGATCGTACCGGGTCGCGTCGTACGGCGGCGGTCCGTGGGCCACCCGATTGCGGCAGTCGTAGAGGTCGCGCTGCGCGTTGCGCAGGTCGTCCCTGTACCATTGCAGCGCCTTGCGGTGCCGGCCGGTCGGAGTGATCTCGGCGATCTTGCCGCGGTCGAAGCCGATGCGGTCGATGATCTGGCCGCAGCGTGCCGCGAACTCGCCGCGGTTCCAGCGCCGGTAGCGACCGGAGTCGCCTCGGTCGTAGCGGTCGTCGTCGTCGTGATGATGGTGGTGACGCCACACGCCGGCCCACGGGGGGGGATCGGCGCCGGCGCGGGAAACGAGCGAGAGCGTCAAGCCCGCCGCGAGAGCCCCGCAGAGGAACATTGCCCGCCAACTCATGGCTCGAACCTCCATACCTGAGTGCTCCAACCCCCGAAGGGGGTGCGGCGTTGCGCGGCTCTGCTCAGGGACCGAGCTTGCGATAACCGCCGCGGAAGAAGAGCAGGGGCGCACCGTCGCCGGCGTCCGCGACATCGACCTCGCCGAGGTAGATCGTGTGGTCGCCGGCGTCGATCGCGCGCACGACCCGGCAGGCCAGATGACCCACTGCGTCATCGAGGACGGCGCAGCCGAGCTCGTTCGTGCGATGGCCGATGCCTGCGAACTTCTCGATTCCGCTGGTGGCGAACTTGCGGGACAGCGTCTCCTGGCCTTCGGCGAGGATGTTGATGGTGAATACCCCGCTGCGCTCGAAGTACGGATAGGTGTCGGCGTTCTTGTCCACGCACACGAGCATCAGCGGCGGAACTAGCGACACCGAGCTGACCGCGTTGGCCGTGAGACCGAACGGGCGGCCGCCCTCGTCGCGGGTGGTGATGATCGTCACCCCGGTGGCGAAGTGGCCCATCACCCGGCGCAGCTCGCTCTTGTCGATCGGCACGCGCTGTCTCCCTACCGAGCGCGCCGCACGGGGTCAATCACGGCAGGGGTCGGCGCGGGGCCCGGAGCCTCGCGTCGCAGCGTCTCCGGGATCGCCAGGCCCAGGGCCAGCGTGGCCACCGCGCACAGTCCGGCGACCACGAAGGCGACTTCGAAGCCGTACGAGGAGGCCAGCGCGCCGAGCGCCACCGGACCGAGCAGCAGGCCGACGTCGCCGGCCATGCGGTAGACGCCGATCACGGCGCCGAGCATCTCCCGCGGCGTCAGGTCGGCGACCATCGCCGCCGGCGCGGGAGCCAGGTAGCCGAGCGCCGCGCCGAGTCCCGCGCTCATGAGCAGCAGGTTCGCGAAGCCCGCCGACCCGGCGAAGCCGAAGCAGAACAGGGCGGTCGCCGCGAGCGTCGGCAACGCCACGCGCTGGCGGCCACGGCGGTCGAGCAGCGCGCCGGCATGCCAGAGCACGGCGAAGTTCGCGAACGCCGAGGCCGAGAGCACGAGACCGATCGCCGATTCGGAGAGGCCGCCGCGCTCGCCGCCGAACAGCGGGATCAGATTGCTGCGCATGCCCGCGCGCAGCGCGAATACCAGGAAGGTGAGCAGCAGGACGTAGACGAAGCTGCGGCCGGCGACGTGACGGGCCACCGCCGAGAGCGGAGGCCGCACGGCGTGCCGTTCGTGCGGCGGATACGCCTCGCGGGTCACCAGGCCCCAGCTGAGGGCGGCGACCACCAGGCCGAAGAGCGCCATGGCGTAGAACGGCGCCCGCAAACCCCACAGCTCGGCGACCACGCCGCCGATCGTCGGGCCGAACGAGACGCCGAGCAGGACCATGCTCTGGTAGAAGCCCATGGCCTTGCCCATCTGCTCGGCGCCCACGCTGCGGGCGAACAGCGCCATGATGGTGATCACGTAGAACGCCGAACCGATTCCCTCGATGACGCGATAGACGACTAGCCAGGAGAAGCTCGTCGCGCCGGCGCAGAGGAACGCCGACAGCGCGGTGATCAGCGCCCCCGCGGTGGTCAGCGCGCGCGGGCTCCAGCGGTCCGCCAGCGCGCCGCCGGCGTAGTCGAACGCCAAGCGGCCGGCGGCGAACGAGGAGACGAGCAACCCGGCGCCGCCGTAACTGACGCCGAACTCCCGGGCATAGAGCGGCAACACCGGCGAGATGATGCTCGAGCCGAGCATGATCACCAGCGAGGTGATCGACAACAGCCTCACCTGGCCGGGCAGGCCGGAGGTGGCGCCGCGCATCCATCGAAGGGGCATCCTGCCGGGAGACCTTAGCCCGGATGCGCGGCAAATTCCTCTGCCCCGCTTGCAGTCCGCGCTCGAGGCGTGTCAGAGATACGATTGGTGTGAAGAGCCGCGCGAGACTCGCCGCAGTGGTCCTGTGGATCGCGGCGCCCCTGGTGTCGGCGTGCGCCTCGGCGGGCCTCGTCCAGCCCCGCCCGCCGCTCTCCCGGGCGGGGCTCGACGAGGCCTCGCCGAGGCGGGCGCGGCACGCCGACGGCTTCTTGCCGTGGGCGGCGGACGAGCCCCAGCTGATCGTCGTCGACAAGACGTCGCGTCAGCTCGTGCTCTACCGGAACGGCGAACCGGTCAAGACCTATCCCGTGGTGCTCGGGCGCAACCCGGGGCGCAAGCTCTACGAAGGCGACCGGCGCACGCCCTCGGGCCTCTACCGGATCACCGGCAAGCGCGTGCACGCGCGCTACGTCCGCTTCATGGCGATCGACTACCCGAACGAGCGCGATCGGGCCAACTACCGCGCGGCGCTGTCGCGCGGCTCGATTCCCCGCGCGCGCCGGGCCGTCAGCAACGGCGTGGCGGGTCTGGGTGGCCAGGTCGGCATTCACGGTACCGACAAGGGAGAGTTGAACCGGGTCGGCATCAACTGGACGTTCGGCTGCGTGTCGCTCGCCAACCGCGACGTCGAAGAGCTGTACGGTCTGGTCCCGGAAGGGACCTGGGTGGTCATTCGCGACGAGTTGCCGCCGTAGCGGGTCGACCTCGGAACCCGGGTGCGTAGCCCGCAATACGTTCTCGCGCTCGACGAGGGATCGAGCGGCGTCCGCGCAGTGCTCCTCGACGTCGACGGGCGGGTGGCGGGGCGGGCCTACCGCGAGGTCGCGGCTTCCTATCCGCAGCCCGGCTGGGTGGAGCATGACGCCGAGGCGGTCTGGAACCGGACGCTGGAGGTCGCGCGGGCGGCGTTGGCCGCCGCCGGGGCCCGCGGCGCGGCGGTCGCCGCGATCGGGGTCACCGGGCAGCGCTCGACCGCGGTCGCCTGGAGCCGCCAAACCGGCCGGCCCTTGCACCCGGCGATCAGCTGGCAGGACGTGCGCACCGCGGAGCGCTGCGCCGAGTTGCTCGCCGCGGGGAATTTCGCCTCGCCGCTCGGAGCGGCGACCAAGCTCGAGTGGCTGCGGCGCAACGTCGGGACGGTGCGCGCCGCCGCCGACCGCGGCGAGGCGCTGTTCGGCACGCTCGAGTCGTTTCTCGTCTGGAAGCTCTCGGCCGGCCGCGCGTACGTGACCGACCCCTCGTTCGCTTCCGTCACCTGCCTGTTCGACTTCTTCACCAACGGCTGGAGCCCGGCGATGCTCGCGGCTCTCGACCTCCGCGAGGACGCCCTGCCGGAGATCCGCGCGTCGAGCGAGGCCTACGCCGAGGCCGATCCGGTGTGGATCGGCGCGGCCGCGCCGATCGCCGCCCTCGCCGGCGATCAGCAGGCGGCGGTGTTCGGACAGCTCTGCCTCGATCCGGGCACCGTGAAGATCAGCTACGGCACTTCCGCGATGTGCAACCTCAACGTCGGTCGGTCGTTGCGGTTCTCGTCGACCGGCGCATTCCCGCTGGCGCTCTGGCGGATCGGCGACGAGCTTCACTACTGCCTGGAAGGCCACGCGATCACGGCGGGGGCGGCGGTCCAGTGGCTGCGCGACGGCCTCGGCGTGATCGCCGACGTGGCGGACAGCGACGCCATCGGGCGCAGCGTGCCGGACACCGGCGGGGTATGGGCCGTCCCGGCGTTCCAGGGGCTGGGCACGCCGCATTTCGACCCGGCGGCGCGCGCGACGATCGGCGGCCTCGCGCGCGGCACGACCCGCGCTCACGTGGTGCGGGCGGTGCTCGAGGGCGTGGCGCTGCGCTGCGCGGAGGTGTTCGACGCCCTGGCCGCCGACTCGCCGGCCGGGCGCCCCTCGGCGCTGCGCGCCGACGGCGGGGCGGCGCGCAACGATCTCCTCCTGCAGCTGCAGAGCGACCTGCTCGGCGTTCCCGTCGAGCGCCCCGAAATCCTCGAGGCGGCCGCCGCGGGCGTCGCCTACCTGGCCGGCCTCGCCGTCGGGTTCTGGAGCGACGTCGCGGCTCTGCGCGGCCTGTGGCGATGTGCCGCGCGCTTCGAGCCGCGCCTGTCGGAGGCCGAGCGCGAGGAGCGTCGCGAGCGATTCCGGAAGCGGGTGGCCGCCGTGCGCGAGGTCGCCAGCTGACCCCACCACGATCGGCCGCGACGGGGCTGAATCCGCGCTCAGCGCGCGCCCGCGCGGTTGACGAAGTCGATCATCTGCCGCAGCCGCCCGAAGTTCGCGCGATTGAAGTGCAGGACCAGGCGCGGCAGCGCCGCGGTTTCGTCGGCGTCTTCCTCTGCGAGCGCCGCGCTCAAGTAGAAGCGCCCGCTCGCCAGCAGATCGCGGAAGTCGTTCTCCAGGCGCTGCAGGGTCGGATCGTCGAGCGGCTGGCGCAGCCGGATCACCAGCTTCTCGCCGACGTAGCGCGAGGAATGATAGACGCGGTAAAAGCCGCGGATCTCCTCGACCGCCTCGCCGGCGTCGTCGGTGACGCGGAACAGGGACCGGTCTTCTTCCGAGATCAGGCCGCGCCGCAGCAACTGGCCCTCCACCCGCTCCCGCCACGCCCGCCAGTACTCGCCGCCCGGCGCGTCGAGGAGCACGATCGGCATCGGCCCGGCCTTGCCGGTCTGCACCAGCGTCAGGCACTCGTAGGCCTCGTCGAGCGTGCCGAACCCGCCGGGAAACAGCACGACCGCGTCGGCCTCCTTCACGAACAACAGCTTGCGCGTGAAGAAGTACCGGAACGTCATGAGCTTCGGGTCGTCGGCGATGAACTCGTTCGGCCTCTGCTCGGACGGCAGCCGGATGTTGACGCCGAACGTGCGCTCGCGTCCCGCGCCCCGCTGGCAGGCACGCATGATGCCCCCGCCCGCGCCGGTGATGACCATGAAGCCCGCGGCGGCGATCTGCCGCGCGAACTCCTCGGCCTGTAGGAACGCCGGGTCGCTCTCGACCGTGCGGGCCGATCCGAACGTCGTCACCTTGGGCACGTCGCGGTAGCGGGCGAACACGCGGAAGGCGTGGCGCAGCTCGCGCAGTGCGGCGTTCAACAGACGCACGTCCGCCACCGGGGTGCGATCGTCGAGCAGCCGGACCGCCGTCACGATCAGCTCGCGGACGAACTGCGCCGCGGGCTCCGGCGCGTCGGGACGGAGCTGGCGGAGAAACTCCGCGGCGTGGTCGAGAATCGGCGATCGTCGCGGCCGGCGACGGGAGACGCCGGCGCGGGGAGCGCTCGACGCCGGGGGCTCGTTCACGCGGCCTCCTCGAGGCGGTCGCGCAGGCTCGGCCAGTCGGTGAGAGGGGGCGAGCAGGTGTTGCGGTGGCACACGTAGGCGGTCGGGCGCGAGTCGACGAGCGGCTTGTCTCGCGCGAACGGCGGTAGGCGCGCCGGCGGCGACTGAGGATCGTAGCAGACCAACACCTGATTCGGTTGGTAGTGACGGCCGAGCGGGTCGAGCAGCGTGCGCGCACCGGACGCGCCCCCGCGCGCCACGATCACGATCTCCTCCGGGCGGCCGGCATGGAAATCGAGGGCGGCGAGCAGGTTCGCGTGGGCGAACGGATCGTCCTGCATCCCCTGGAGATGGAGACGGAGAGCTCGTTCGCCCTTGTCGAGGTAGCGCTCGTCCTCGGTGAACGCGTGAAGCCGCAGGCAGAGCTCGGTCGCCATCGAGTTCCCCGACGGCACCGACCCGTCGTGCACCGGCTTGGTGCGCGCGATCAACCGCTCGTGCGCGGGGCCCGTGAAGAAGAATCCGCCCGCGCCTTCGTCCCAGAAGTCGTCGATCAGGCGCCGCCCGAGACGCTCCGCCCGATCGAGATGAGCGGCGTCGAACGTGGTCTCGAAGAGATCGAGGAAGGCGATGCCGAGCGCCGCGACGTCGTCGAGGAACGCCGGAACCTTCGCCTCGCCGTCCTTGGTGCCGTGCAGCAGTCGTTCCGCCGGCCCGAGCTGCTCGGTCACGAAGCGAGCGGCCCGCTCGGCGATCTCGCGGTATTCCGCCTTGGCGGTGTCGCGATGGGCCTGCGCGTACGCGGAGATCATCCAGCCGTTCCACGCGGCGAGGATCTTCTCGTCGCGAAACGGCTTCACGCGTGCCTCGCGCGCCTCGAACAGGCGCCGCCGGCCGCGCGCCAGTCGATCGCGGATCTCCGCCGGCTCACGGCCGAACATCCTCGCGGCCTGCTCGTCGGACAGAGTCAGGTGCAGGATGTTCGCGCCCTCGAAGTTGCCGACGTCGCTGACGTCGTAGACCCGGCAGAAGATCTCGCCGTCCTCCTCGCCGAGCAGGCGCAGGACCTCGGAGCGCTCCCAGACGAAGAACTTGCCTTCTGCGCCTTCGCTGTCGGCGTCCTGCGTGGAGTAGAAGCCGCCGTCGGGCGATCGCATCTCGCGACTCACGTAGCGCAGGATGTCCTCCGCGACGGCGAGGAAGAATCCGTCGCCGCTCGCCCGGTAGGCATCCAGGTAGAGGCGCGCGAGCTGGGCGTTGTCGTAGAGCATCTTCTCGAAATGCGGCACCAGCCAGCGCTCGTCGACCGAGTAGCGGTGAAAGCCGCCGCCGAGGTGATCGTAGATCCCGCCCTCGGCCATCTTGCGCAGCGTGTGGGTGGTGACGTCGAGAAGCGCCTTCCGCCCCGAGCGGCGAAACGCCCGCAGGAACAGCGAGAACACGATCGTGTTGGGAAACTTGGGCGCGCGCCCGAGGCCGCCGAAGCGGCCGTCGTGGGCGGCGGACAGCCGCTCGGCGGCGCGCTCGACGAGCGCTCCGTCGAGCGGCCCGTCCGAGGCCGTGCTCGAATCACCGCGGCGCAGCGCGGCGAGCAGCCGCGAGGCCGTCTGGCGCACTTCGTTCGGGCGCCCGTGGTAGGCTTCGGCGACCGCCCGCAGCACGCGGCGAAAGCCCGGCAGGCCGTGGCGGTCGCTCGGCGGGAAGTAGGTGCCGCCGTAGAACGGCTCGCCCTGCGCGGTCAGGAAGACGGTCATCGGCCATCCGCCGTGCCCGGTCATCATCTGCACGCAGCTCATGTAGATCTCGTCGAGGTCGGGGCGCTCCTCGCGGTCGACCTTGACGTTGACGAACAGCTCGTTCATCAGGCGCGCGGTCTCGGCGTCCTCGAACGACTCCCGCTCCATCACGTGACACCAGTGGCAGGCCGAGTAGCCGATCGAGAGCAGGATCGGCTTGCCGTCGCGGCGCGCGGCCGTGAACGCCTCGCCGCCCCAGGGATACCAGTCGACCGGGTTGTGCGCGTGTTGCAGCAGATAGGGGCTGGTCTCGCCGGCGAGACGGTTGGCGGAGCGCTCGCTCGTCATGGAAACAATCTAACACGCGCAGCTCAGCGCGCGAGCACGTACCGACCCGCGGCCGCCTTGCGCCGCCGGGCGACCTCGCCCAGCCAGACGCGCACGGAGTCGACAACGACGATGAGGACGAGCACCAGGAAGAGGCCGGTGACGGCGGCATCCAGGCGATCGTTGAAGATCAACCGTTCGAGCTTGGCGACCTCCGCCGCCGGCAGATCGCCCGCGAGCAGGCGCCGGCTTCGCGATGCCGCCGCGGCGAGGAAGCCGATGCGGGCGTCCGGGCTGAAGATCTTCTGATAGCCCGCCGTCATGGTGATGGCGAGCAGCCAAAGGAGCGGCACGAGGGTGGTCCAGGCGTATCGCGCCCGCTCGTTCTTCAGCAGGATGGTCGTCGCCACGCACAGCGCGATCGCCGCCAGCAGCTGGTTGGCGATGCCGAACAGCGGCCACAGGCTGTTGATGCCGCCGAGCGGATCGACCACGCCCTGATAGAGGAAGTACCCCCAGGCGCCGACCATCAAGGCACTCGACAGCAGAACCGAGGGATACCAGCTGGTGCGGCCGAGCGGCGCCCACAGGTGGCCGAGGAAGTCCTGCAGCATGAAGCGGCCGACGCGCGTGCCGGCGTCGAGAGTGGTGAGGATGAACAGCGCCTCGAACATGATCGCGAAGTGGTACCACAGCGCCATGACCTCGCGTCCGCCGAGCGTGCGCGAGAAGATGTGTGCCATGCCGACGGCCAGGCTCGGCGCGCCGCCGGTGCGGGCGAACAGGCTCTGCTCGCCGATGTCGGCGGCGAGCGTCTCCATCTCCGCGGCGCTCACCGGAAAGCCCCAGCCGCTGATCGTCGCGGTCGCGGCCTCGGGCGTCGATCCGACCACCCCGGCCGGGCTGTTGATCGCGAAGTAGATACCGGGCTGAAGCGCCGCGGCGGCGATCATCGCCATGATGGCGACGAACGACTCCATCAGCATCGCGCCGTAGCCGATCATCCGCGCGTCGCGCTCGTTGGTGAGGAGCTTCGGCGTGGTTCCGGACGAGACCAGCGAATGGAAGCCCGAGATCGCCCCGCAGGCGATGGTGATGAACGCGAACGGAAACACCGTGCCGGCGAAGATCGGTCCGGTGCCGTCGGTGAAGCGGGTGAGCGCCGGCAGCTCGATCCGTGGCCGCAGCGCGACGATGCCGGCGGCGAGCGCGGCCACCGTGCCGATCTTCACGAAGGTGCTCAGGTAGTCCCGAGGGGCGAGCAGCAGCCAGACCGGCAGCACCGAGGCGAGGAAGCCGAAGGCGATGATCATCCAGGCGAGCTCCGTGCCGCCGAACGTGAAGTGAGCGGCGAGCGCCGGGTGGGCGTCCACCCAGCGGCCGCCGATCAGCGCCGCCGCCAGCAGCACGAGGCCGATTCCGGTGGTCTCGAGCACCGCGCCGGGTCGGATCACCCGCATGTACACGCCCATCAGCATGGCGATCGGGATCGTCGCCCCGACC
The DNA here is from genome assembly GCA_016189835.1 of Deltaproteobacteria bacterium. Taxonomy (GTDB): domain Bacteria; phylum Desulfobacterota; class Binatia; order JACPRU01; family JACPRU01; genus JACPRU01. Next base: position 46,803 of record JACPRU010000065.1, read on the forward strand.
GTGAACGTGCCCCACGGGCTGCTGCGCAGCGCGTTGGTCACCACCAGGCCGAGCACCGCGATGAGGATCACCATGATCATCAGCACGCCGATCATGGCGACGAAGCCGCCGACCACGCCGATCTCCTCGCGGGCCATCTGCCCGAGCGATTTGCCATCGCGCCGCAGCGAGCAGGAGAGCACGCAGAAGTCCTGCACCGCGCCCCCCAGCACGACGCCGGCGAGGATCCACAACGTGCCGGGCAAGTAGCCGAACTGGGCGGCGAGCGTCGGCCCGATCAGCGGGCCGGGGCCGGCGATGGCGGCGAAATGGTGGCCGAACACCACCCAGCGGTTGGTGGGCACGAAGTCGCGGCCGTCGTTGATGCGCTCGGCGGGGGTCGCGCGCGTCTCGTCGAGCATCAGCACCCGGGCGGCGATGAAGCCCGAATAGAACCGGTAGCCGACGGCGTAGACCGCGAGCGCGGCGATCACGAACCAGATCGCGTTGACGGTCTCGCCGCGCGCCAGCGCGATCACCGCCACCGCGCCGGCGCCGATCAGCGAGACGGCGAGCCAGGCGAGGGTCTTGACGAGGGCGGGCATCTCCTCGCAAGCGTCTAGCGTGGAGCTCGTGGGCGAAACAAGCAGGCGGCCGTGGCGCTTGCGGCCGCCGAGCGTGCGGCGGGATTTTCCCGCGCTGAGCGGCATCGTCTTCCTCAACGCCGCCAGCATGGGGGTCGCCTCGCGGCAGGCGCTCGCCGCCATCGACGAGCAGCGCCGCCGGCTCGCCGCCGGCCCGCGGGGTCTCGGCTGGAGCCGCTTCATCGCGGGCTTCGAGAGCGGTGTCGCGCGGGCGCGGCGCGAAGCCGCGCGTCTGTTGCGCGCCGCCGAGGACGAGGTGGGGCTGATCAGCGACACCACGTCGGGGCTCCATCAGGCGATCGACGCCGTTCCGCTGCGCGACGGCGACAACCTCGTGCTCGGCGATCTCGAGTACCCGCAGGTCGCGCTGGCCGCCGAGAACGCGCGGCGGGAGCATGGGGTGGAGGTCCGCTTCGCGCGCCATCGGGGCGGCCGCGTTTCGATCGACGACTACCGGGCGGTGATCGATCGGCGCACCCGCGCCGTGCTGGTCAGCTCGGTCGGCTGGGTGACCGGCGAGCGAATCGACCTCGCGGCGTTCTCCGATCTCGCGGAACGGAGCGGGTTCTTCCTGGTGGTGGATGCCGTTCAGCAGCTCGGCGGCGTGGCGATCGATTGCTCGCGGCTGCGCGTCGATTTCCTGACCGCGGGCGGCTACAAGTGGCTGAACGCCCCGTTCGGCTGTGGCGTCTTTTACGTGCGCCGCGGCGCGCACGATCTCGGGCTACGCGTGCGCCGCGTCGGCCTGCTCGGCCTCCAGGAGCCGGAGGGCGGATGGGGCGGCTTCTACGATTCCCCCGAGATGAGGCCGCTGCCGCCGCTCGGGCCGGTGCGCAGCGCCCGGCGGTTCGAGGCGCAGGGCACGCCGAACCGGCTGGGCGCCGCGGGACTGGCCGCCGCGCTGCGCCATCGCAATGCCCAGGGCCGGCGCGCGGTCGAACGGCACATCCTCGATCTCGCCGGCGAGCTGATCGACGAGCTCGCCGCACGGGGGGCGACGGTCTGGACGCCGAGGCCGGAGCGCCGCCGCGCCGGCATCGTCACGTTCACGTTCGGCGGCGGGGCGGCGGCGGACAAGCGTCTGCATCGCTCCCTCGAGCGGCGCGAGATCTTCACCACGGCGCGATATTGCTCGGGCGTCGGCGGCGTGCGTGCCGCGGTGCACCTCTTCAACACGCGCGCCGACCTGCACGCGCTGCTCGCCGCGATCGACGAATGGCGGCGTTCGTGACATCGGGAAGATCCGTGTCCGGAGCGGGGTTCCAGGTGTTTCGCGTAGGTGCGCTGCGCGTCGCCTTCGAGCGATCGGCCGGCCCGCTCGCGGGCATCGTGCTGTCGGCGCGCACCGGATCGCGCTTCGACGGCGCCCGGCCGGGGATCGCGCACCTCGCCGAGCACATGCTCTTCCAGGGGACTCGCTCGCTCGACCACGCGGCGATCAACCAGCGCGCGGCCGAGCTCGGCGGGGATCACGACGCGAGCACCAGCTACGAAGACTTGAACCTGACCTTCCAGGTGCTGAACGCGGACGTCGCGGGGGCGATCGCGTTGCTCGCCGAGCAGGTCCTGCGCTCGGTCGTTCCACGCGACCGCCTCGAGAACGAGCGCCAGGTGGTTTGCCAGGAGATCCGCGGGCACCGCGAAGACGCGATCGGTCACCTCTCCGACGAGACCTGGGCCCGCTTCTTCGCCGACGGTCTGCGGCTGCCGCCGAGCGGGACGTTGGCGAGCGTGCGGTCGACCTCCGCGGCGGAGGTGCGCGACTTCCTGCGCCGCCGGCTGGTGGGAGCCAACCTGGTGCTGTCGATCGTCGGCGACCTGCAGTCGGGCGACGTGCGGCGAGCCGTGGCGCGGGAGTTCCGCGCTCTGGCCCCCGGGGTGGCGTGCATCGCCCCGCCGGTGCGCATCGCCCGTCGCGGAGAGGTCCGCTTGCGGCGATCGGGCCTCACCCAGCTCTATCTGACGACCCTGTTCTCGGTACCGGCGGGGCGCCGCGAGCTGCTCGCGCTCGGGCTGGCGCTCGAGATCCTCGGCACCGACCCGGACGGCCGGCTCTATCACGAGATCCGCGAACGGCGCGGGCTGTCCTACGACCTGTGGGCCGATCTTCCGGGCGGAGCGCAGTGGGCGGCGCTCGCGGTCGGGGCCGTGGCCGAACGCCGCGCCGAGCGCCGGCTGCGCGAAGCGATCGACGGAGTCTTCACGCGCGCGGCGAGCGAGGGCTTCTCGGCCGAGGAGATCGATCGCGCCCGGCGCAAGCTCCGCTACCGCTACGCGCGGCTGAGCGAGGCCAAGCTCGAACGCGCCGCGTCGCACGCGGCCGCGCTGCTCTACGGGACGCCGAGCCTCGAAGAGGCGGAGGCGATCGTCGCTTCGTTGCGCCGCGAGGAGATCGAACGTGCCTGGCGCGTCGCGCTCGGCGGTCCGCGCCTGACCGGGGTGTTGACCGGCGACTGAAGAGCCGGGTGGGGAACGGCTGCCGGCCGGGCGCCTGCGCGTCTGTTGCGCGCGCCCCGGGCCGGGGGCTACAAATCGCGCTTCATGGCCCTGCGCATCCTCCTCGTCGGCCAGGCCGCCTTCGGCGAACGGACGCTCGAGCGTCTCGCTCGGAATCATTCGGTCGTCGCCGTCTACTGCCCTCCCGATGCTCCGGGCGCCCAGGCGGATCCGCTGAAATCCAAGGCGCTCGAGCGCGGCATTCCCGTCCATCAGCCGAAGTCGATGAAGACCGACGAGGTCTTCGAGCGATTCGGCGCCTGCGGCGCCGATCTCGCCGTGCTCGCGTTCGTCACGGTGATCGTGCCCGAGCGCGTCATCCGCCTTCCCCGGCTCGGTACGATCTGCTTCCATCCATCGCTGCTCCCACGCTACCGCGGCGGCAGCGCCCTGAACTGGCAGATCATCCGCGGCGAGACCCGCGGCGGCCTCACCGTCTTCTGGACCGACGCGGGAATCGACACCGGGCCGATCCTGCTCCAGAAGCCGGTGGTGATCGGACCCGACGACACGACCGGTTCGCTCTACTACGAGAAGATCTTCCCGCTCGGTCTCGACACCCTCGAGGAGGCGGTCGAGCTGGTCGCGGCGGGCCGCGCCCCGCGCATCCCGCAGGACGAGTCGCTGGCGAGCTACGATCCGCTGTGCCGTAACGAGCACGTGGCGATCGACTGGCTGCGCCCGGCGCGCGAAGTCTACGACCTGGTGCGCGGCGCCGACCCGCAGCCCGGGGCGTGGGCCGTCCATCGCGGCGAGAAGATCCGCTTCTTCGATTGTCGCCTTTCCGCCGGCGCATCCGCCGATCCGGGACGCGTGGTCGGGCTCGGCGCCGGCGGTCTGGAGGTCGCTCTCGCCGGCGGGCGGCTGGTCGCCAAGCGCGTCCGGATCGGCGACTCGCCCAAGAAGACCCCGGCGGCGGAGCTCGCCGCCGCGGCTTGCCTCGCGGTGGGCGACCGTCTGGCCGGAGGGCCGTCGGCGTGACGAGCGAGGCGCAACACCCGATCCAGCGCGCGTTCGCGGACAGCATCGCCGCCAAGGCGCAGTTCCTGAAGGAGCATCTGCGGACCCTCGAGACCGTGATCGACACCGTCGCCGCGCGCCTGCTGGCCGGCAACAAGGTGCTGTTCTTCGGCAACGGCGGCAGCGCCGCCGACGCGCAGCACCTCGCCGCGGAGTTCGTGAACCGCTTCCTGCTCGAGCGGCCGCCGCTGCCGGCGATGGCGCTCACCACCGACACCTCGATCCTGACCAGCGTCGGCAACGACTATGGCTACGCAGAGGTCTTCGCCAAGCAGGTGAAGGCGCTCGGGCGCGAGGGCGACGTCGCCGTGGCTCTGTCGACGAGCGGAAATTCTCCGAACGTGCTGCGCGCCGTGGAAGCGTGCCGGAAGCAGGGGATCATCACCGTCGGTCTGACCGGCGGCGACGGAGGCAAGCTCGGCGCCTTGGTGGATCACCACCTCTGCGTCTCGGCGAGCAAGCTGAGCCCGCGCATCCAAGAGACGCACATCCTCGTCGGGCACGTGCTGTGCGAGATGGTGGACTGCAAGCTGTTCGGACGCCACTCGGAAAGAGCGTAGGCGGTTGAAGTACCGCGAAATCGATCTGTCGCGCGCCCACACCCACCCGCTCGCCTCACGCCCGAGCAAGGTCGACGCGCACGCGCTCGGACGTCCTCTCGCCGCCGGCGCATCGGTCGCGGCGCTGCTCGACAGCCTTCCCGATCTCCTCGCCGGCCGTGACCTGCGCGAAGCGGTGCGCGAGCTGGCGCGGCGGCGGCGGGCGGGCGGAGCGATCCTGCTCGGCATGGGCGCGCACCCCGTCAAGGTCGGCCTGTCGCCGCTGATCGTCGACTGGATCGAGCGCGACGTGCTTGCCGGGGTAGCGATGAACGGGGCGGGCATCGTTCACGACTTCGAGCTCGCGCTGGTCGGACGCACCTCGGAGGAAGTGGCCGATCAGCTCGCCGACGGGAGCTTCGGCATGTCCGAGGAAACCGGGGCGTTCCTCAACCAGGCCGCCCGGGAGGGTGCCGCGGACGGCATCGGCCTCGGCCAGGCCGTCGGCCGCAAGATCCTGGCCGCCCGGCTTCCCCGCGCCGAGCTCAGCATTTGCGCCGCCGGCGCGCGCCGTGGGGTGCCGGTCACCGTCCACGTCGCGCTCGGCACCGACGTCGTGCACATGCACCCGTCCGCCGACGGCGCGGCGATCGGCGAGACCAGCCTACGAGACTTCCGCATCCTCGCCGAGCAGGTCGCCGCTCTCGAGGGAGGCGCCTTCCTCAATCTGGGCTCGGCCGTGATCCTCCCGGAGGTGTTTCTGAAGGCGCTCAATCTGGCCCGCAACGTCGGACGCCGCGTCGCCGACGTGCTGACGCTCGACATGGACTTCCAGCGACACTATCGCCCGCTCACCAACGTCGTGGCCCGACCCACGCGGCTCGGCGGCCGCGGCATCCATCTCACCGGCCACCACGAGATCATGTTTCCGTTGCTCTGTGCGGCGTTGCGTGAGGAAATGGAGAAGCCGTGAGCGCCAAGCGGAAGCGTCCAGCGTCGGCGTCGAGCGTCGGCGGCGGCACGAGGCCCGTCGTCACGCTGCTCACCGACTTCGGCGAGCGAGACGGCTTCGTCGGCATCGTCAAGGGCGTGCTGTTCGGCATCTGTCCCGAGGCGCACGTCGTCGACCTCACCCACGAGGTGGTTCCCCAGGACGTCACCGGCGGCGCGCTGGTGCTGGCGAGCGCCGTGGGCTACTTCCCGCGTCGAACCATCCATCTCGCGGTGGTGGATCCCGGCGTCGGCACGTCGCGCCGGCCGATCCTGATCGATACCGAGGACTTCGTGCTCGTCGGCCCGGACAACGGCCTGCTCAGCCTGGCCTCCGACCGTTCCGCGGTGCGCCGGGTGGTCCACCTCGACCGCGCGCAGTATTTCCTGGCGTCGCCGACCCGGACGTTTCATGCGCGAGACGTGTTTGCGCCAGTGGCCGCGCACTGCGCGCGCGGCACCGATCCGGGCGAAATGGGCTCGCCGATGGACGGCTTCCAGCGGTTGAGCCTGCCCCGGCCGCGAAGAGTCGACGACGGCCTCGAAGGGCAGGTCATCCACGTCGACCGCTTCGGCAATCTGATCTGCAACATCGGGCCGGCGGACCTGGGCGACTTCCGCGCCTCGGGGCTTTCCATTAGCATTTGCGGAGTGCAGATTTCCGAGATCTCGCCCCACTATTCGTCGGTGCGCGAGGGTAAGCCGCTCGCCGTGTGGAACAGCTGGGGGCAGCTGGAGGTCGCCGTGCGCAACGGCTCGGCGGCGCGACAGCTGCGCGCCCGCAGCGGTGACCGCGTGCAGGTGAAGCTCCGGCGATGAGGCCGCTCGAACCCTGGCCGGCCGCCGAGGGCTTCGCGACCGCGGATTGGCGAGATCCCGTCCCCGTCGCCGTGGTGGAGCGTCGGCGGCTGCCGCTGCTGAACCTCTTGCTGTTCGCGCTCACGCTGGCGACCACGACGATCGCCGGCGCCCTGAACGAGGGCGTCTCGATCGACCAGCTCGGCGGCCGATGGACCAGCGGGTTGCCGTTCTCGCTTCCGCTGATGTCGATTCTGCTGGCCCACGAGATGGGGCACTATCTGCTCGCCCGCCACCACGGCGTGCGCGTGACGCTGCCGTTCTTCCTTCCGGGGCCGCCCTTCGTGTTCGGCCCGGGCACGTTCGGCGCGTTCATCCGCATGAAATCGGCGGCGCCGAACCGCCGGGTGCTGTTCGACGTCGGCGCGGCGGGCCCCTGGGCGGGGATCTGCGTGGCGATCCCCGCGGTGCTGTACGGGCTCTACCTCTCGGAGCTGAAGCCGCTCCCGCCGACGTTCAGCGGCCTGGAGTTCGGGGAGTCACTGCTCTTCCAGCTGCTCGGCCGCCTGGTCGTCGGCCCGATCCCCCACGGATTCGACATCTTCCTGCACCCGGTCGCGCTGGCGGGCTGGTTCGGCTTCCTGGTGACGGCGCTGAACCTCTTGCCCGTCGGACAGCTCGACGGCGGACATGTCGTCTATTCCTTGTTCGGCCGCCGCCACCGCTGGATCGCGCGAACGTTCCTGTTGTGCACGGTCGCCATCGGGTTCTACGGGTGGTCGGGTTGGTTCGCCTGGGCCGTGCTGATGCTGCTCGTCGGCATCGACCATCCCCCCACGCTCGATCACGCCACGCCGCTCGATCCTCGCCGCCGGCTGATGGGTTGGATGACGCTCGGGCTGTTCCTCGTCACCTTCGTTCCGGTTCCCATCTCGCTGCTCGAGGGCGGCGTCGGGGCACGAGCCGAAGAGCTCATTCCCGCGGCGTTGCGGCTTCCGCGCTGAGCCCCGTCGAAGGAGCGCGCAGTGGGAGAACGGCCGTCCTGGGATCAATACTTCATGATGATCACGCGTCAGGTCGCGGACCGCTCGACCTGCAATCGCGCCAAGGTGGGCGCACTCATCGCGCGGGACAAGAACATCCTGGCCACCGGCTACAATGGCGCGCCCGCCGGTCTCCCACACTGCACGGAGGTGGGCTGCCTGATCTACCAGTCACGGACGCCGAGCGGCGAAGTCGAGGAGAACTGCTTCCGCACCATCCATGCCGAGATCAACGCCATCGCCCAGGCGGCGAAGAACGGCGCCATGATTAAGGACGCCGACATCTACATCACGCACACGCCCTGCATTCACTGCTTCAAGGTGCTGATCAACACCGGGATCAAGCGCGTGCTGTACGAGAAGCCGTACAAGCTCGCGACGCTCGATGACCTGCGCCGCTACTCCGAGGTGGCGCTCGTGCAGGTCGACGTCTGACGCCCGTCGATGGCCTGGACGGTCGAACGCTGGCGCCGCGTTCCGGGTCTGGAGCAGCGGTTCGGAGACCGGCTGGCTGCGGCCCCGGACGCGGTGGTCACGCTGCGGCAGGTCCACGGTCGCCTCGTCCGCCCCGTCGATGAAGTGACCGGCGAGACGATGGAGGGCGACGGTCTGGTCACCGACCGTGCGGGCGCGATCGTCGCCGTATCGACGGCGGACTGCGTTCCCGTCCACCTGATGGCGCCGGCGGCACGGGTAGCGGCGGCGCTGCATTGCGGGTGGCGCGGCAGCGCGGCCGGCATCCTGGCGGAGGCGCTCGGGCTCCTCGGCCGGCGCTGGAACGTTCGGCCGGAGGAGGTCGAGGCCGCTCTCGGGCCGGCGATCGGCGCCTGTTGTTACGAGGTCGGTAGGGAGGTGCGGGACGCGTTCGTCGCGCGCGCCGGACCGCGGCTCGGCACGGTGGGCTTCGAGGCGTACGGCGACCGGCTCGCGTTCGACCTGCGGGCCTTCCTCGAGGCCGAGCTGCGGGAGCTGGGGGTGGCGGTGGTGGAACGGGTGGGGCCGTGCACGGCGTGCACGATCGAGCGCCTGCATTCTTACCGTCGCGAGCGACAGACGCGCGGGCGGCAGCTGAGTTGGATCGGCTGGCGCGGCTGAGCTTTTCCTCCCCCCGCGCGACACGTGAAATCGTTGTGGAGGAAAGCGAGGGCTGCTAAGGTTCCTGGCAGGCGCTGGCCGACGAGGAGGAATGTTCGATGAAACGATCGATCGCTTGTTTGAGCCTGGTGGCGGTTCTCGGTCTCTACGGAACGGCGCTGGCGATCCCCGACGACGAATACGACGACTCTCAGTCGCACCCGTTGCGCGTCGCCGCCTATCTCCTCAATCCCGTGGGCGTCGGCCTGGAGTACGTGGTGTTCCGTCCCTTCCACTGGGTGGTTTCGCGCAACGAAACCACCGAGACGATCTTCGGCCATTCGCCGCACGGTGCCGAGGAGCTGCGCGTGCTCTCCACGCCGAGTTACTAGTCGGCGACGGCTCCTAGATCGTCTCGAGCCGGGCGACGGCCACGGCGAGCTTGCGGATCCCGAAGCCGCCGAACATCACCGTGACCTTCTCGCGCTCGCCGTGGCCCTCGACGGCGCGCACCACTCCGTCGCCGAGCGTGGGGTGGCGTACGCGGGTGCCGACGCGGAACGCCGCGCGCGGTGCGTCGAGCTGTGATTCGCCGTAATCGATCACCCGGCGCTGCGGCTCGCGGTCCGGCTCCCGGGTTTCGAGCAGCTCACCGGGAATCTCGCTCAAGAAGCGAGAAGGCGGGTTCTCGGCCGCAGCACCGAACAGATGACGCCGCCGGGCCCGACTGAGAAACAGCTGCTCGCGCGCTCTGGTCATGCCGACGTAGCACAGCCGGCGCTCCTCCTCGACCGACCCGCGGTCGTCGAGCGAGCGACGATGGGGAAACAGGCCTTCCTCCATGCCCACCAGGAACACGACGGGAAACTCGAGGCCCTTGGAGGTGTGGAGCGTCATCAGCGTCAAGCGGTCGCGGCCCTCGCCGAGCGAGTCAGCCTCGGCGACGAGGGCGATCTGCGCGAGGAAGTCCGCGAGATTCCGACCCTCACCGTCCGCCTCCTGCGCCACCGTGACGAGCTCGCGGAGGTCTTCGAGGCGGGACTCGGCATCCGCGGCGGCGCGCGCCGCGAGGGCCTCGAGATAGCCGGTGAGGCGAAAGAGCTGCTCGACCAAGGCGCCGATGCCGCCGGAGCCGGCGTGCTCGCGCAGCGCGGCGAGCACGGCCGCGAACTCGGCCACCTTGGCCCGCGCGCCGGCCGACAGCGACTCCAGCGGGCTGGCCAGCGCGTCGAACAGCGAGCCGCCGCGGTTTCTCGCCACGGCCACGAGCTTCGCGACCGTCGAGGCGCCGATGCCTCGGGCCGGAACGTTGATCACCCGCAGCAGGCTCCACTCGTCGTCGGGATTGGCGATCACGCGCAGGTAGGCGAGGACGTCCTTGATTTCCTTGCGCTCGTAGAACTTGGTGCCCCCGACCAGCGAGTAGCCGATGCCCGCGCGCAGGCATTCCTCCTCGAAGACCCGCGACTGCGCGTTGGTGCGATAGAAGACCACGAAATCGCCGAGCGGCCGCTGCCGCGATGCGCGAGCGACCTCCTGGATGACGAAGCGCGCCTCGTCGTGCTCGTCGCGGGCGTGGTGCAGCACCGTCCGCGGGCCCGGAGGATTTGCCGTCCACAGCGTCTTGCCCTTGCGATCGCGGTTGTTGCGAATCACCGCTCCGGCCGCGGCGAGGATGCTCTGCGTGGAGCGGTAGTTCTGCTCGAGGCGCACGACGACGGCGTCCGGGTAGTCCTTCTCGAAGTCGAGGATGTTGCGGATGTCCGCGCCGCGCCACCCGTAGATCGATTGGTCCTCGTCGCCCACGGCGCAGAGGTTGCGGTGGCGCGCAGCGAGAGCCTTCAGCCACAGGTACTGGACCCGGTTCGTGTCCTGGTACTCGTCGACGAGCAGGTGGCGCCACCGATCCTGGTAGCGGTCGCGCAGCTCCGGGATGCGCTCGAGCAGCTCGAGCGCGAGCAGCAGCAGATCCCCGAAGTCCAAGGCGTTGTTCCGCCGCAAGGCTTCCTGGTAGAGCGCGTAGCCCTCGGCCGCGGCCGCCTCGAGCGACGTTTCGGCAAGCGCGCGAAGCTCGTCCGGCCGACGCGCCTCGTTCTTCGCCTGATCGATACGGGCGAGCAGCGCCTGCGGAGCCAGGGGCAGGGAGCGGCCTTCGAGCGCCGAGCTCAGTAGGCCGAGCTGGTCGTGGCCGTCGTAGATCACGAACGAGGCGCGGTAGCCGAGCTTCAGCGCCTCGATGTGATCGCGTAGCAGGCGGGCGCAAATCGAGTGGAACGTCCCCATGAGCACGTCGCTGCTGCAGCCGCCCGCCAGACGGCCGAGGCGTTCGCGCATCTCGCCCGCCGCCTTGTTGGTGAACGTGACGGCGAGGATATGCGGCGCACGCGCCCGGCCCGAGCGCAGCTGGTGGGCGATCCGGTGGGTGTGGACCCGTGTCTTGCCGCTGCCCGCTCCGGACAGCACAAGCAGCGGGCCCTCGCCGTGCTCAACCGCTCTGCGTTGCTCGCGATTCAGACGGCGATCTGACTCGCCTCCGTGTTGACGCCCGGCTCGGCACTCGAAGCCGGCCGCCCGCCTTGCACACGGGCTCGCTGTCTCCACTCCTGGAGACCCCGACGCAGATAATCGGCGTTCAGCTCCAGCGTGTGACAGATGTTCTCGTAGGCGAAGACCCAGGAATTATCCGAGGAGAACAGCCATTCCTCGGCCTCGGCGAAGAGGTCTCGTCCGCGCGGTTCGCGCTCGAAAGCAAACTTCTGGTAGCAGTCGACCGCATCCTCGAGCACCGCCAGCATCAGGCGCTTCTCGCCACGGGTCGCCGAGCCGCGCCCGCGGAAGTGCGCGAAGAACTGCGAGGGCAGTAGCGTATCCGGCTCGAAGAGGCTCACCACAGACTGACGCATCTAAAGCTCCTTCTCGGCTCCTTTGTGATGCGAGAACAATAGCGATGGAGCCTGTCAAGAAGCTAATGAAAAACTCTTTTTGTTATTATTAGTCGCCCTTATCGCGGCGCGTCAAATCGATCTAGGCGGCTCGCGGAGCAGTCGCCAGCTGATGGTGGCGAGCACGCCAGGCGAGCAGAGATTTCCGCACTTTTGCGGGCGTGAGGCGAAAAAGCTCACAAAGTCGATCGAACGAGAAGATCGACTCCTGGTCGCTGGTCTCGATCCAGCACAGCGCTTCGGTGAAGGCCTCGCCACGCTCGCGGCCGAGCTGTACCTCCTTGCGGAAGGTCTCGATACCGTCGCTGAACACCGCCCACAACAGAGACATCTCCGCGGACCACCGAGGCTGCTGCTCGTAGAAGAACTGCTCGGGAAGGATGAAATCCGGCTCCAGGCTCGCGTACGTCGCCGGGTCGACAGGTTCGGCTGGCTGCTCCGTCATTTTCAGTCACTCCCTCGTGACGCTGATTGCGAAAGCAATAAATTTGCCAAATTTTGACCGATGCCCAGAGTTGGCCGGTTTCTCATACGCCTGACGAAGTTACGCGTGGAACTACACCTACTCTCTAGTGAATCCTTCTCGATACGCGGTACAACCGGCGGCATTCCTGCGACGAGAATTGTCAATCGTGACGGGACGGGTTGCCACCCGCGGCCTCGATGTCTAATGTGGCCGACGCCCGTTCGAGACGAGAGCCGCATGTTGTACGAAGACCGCGTCGCCCAGTTTCGTTGGCAGATCCCAGACGAGTTCAACTTCGCATCGGACGTGATCGACGCCTATGCGGAGGATCGCAGCCGTCTGGCGCTGGTGTGGGAGAACGAGAGCGGCGAGGAAGCCCGTCACACGTTCTGGGATTTCGCGGAAAAGAGCCGCCGCTTCGCCAACGTACTGCGCGGGCTCGGCATCGAGCGCGGGGATCCGGTGATGATCATGCTGCCGCGGATTCCCGAATGGCAGATCGCTTTTCTCGGCGCGTTACGGCTCGGCGCTCTGGTCATCCCCTGCACCGCGCAGCTACGTGCCAAGGACATAATTTATCGGGCAAACCACAGCGCGGCGCGGGCGATCGTCACGAGCGCGGAAAACCGCGAGCTGATAGAGGGGGTGCGTGCCGAATGCCCATCGCTTCGCGCGCTCGTCGCCGTCGGCGATCCGCCGAGGGGGTGGACGGGGTTTCACGAGGCGCTGCGCGGCGCGCGGCGCTCGTTCGAGAGGGTGCCGACGCGCAGCACCGACCCGGCGATTTGCTTCTACACTTCCGGCACGACCAAGGACCCCAAGGCGGTGCTCCATTCTCACGCCTACACGCTGGCGCATCGCCTGACCGGCGAAGCGTGGCTCGACGTGCGTCGCACCGACCTGCATTGGACCACGTCGGACACCGGCTGGGCGAAGGCCGCCTGGAGCGTGCTCTTCGGGCCGTGGAATCTCGGGGTGCCGATCTTCATGTACAACGGCCGGTTCGAACCCAAGAAGGAGCTTCAGCTTCTCGAGAAGCATCAGATTAACACGTTCTGTGCCCCGCCCACCGAATATCGGCTGCTCGTCAAGGAGGATCTGGCGGGCTACGACGTGTCGAAGCTCCGGCATTGCGTCGGGGCCGGGGAACCGCTCAACCCCGAGGTCATCGAGCAGTGGAAGAAGGCCTACGGCCTCACGATCCACGACGGCTACGGACAGACCGAGACGATCATCCTGGTCGGAAACTTCGTCGGCCTGCCGGTGCGCGCAGGCTCGATGGGGAAGCCAGCGCCCGGCCACGACGTCCGCGTCGTCGATGAATCGGGCGCGGAGGCGCCCGCCGGCGAGGTCGGCGAGGTCGCGCTGCGGGGCCGCACGCCATCGCTGTTTCTCGAATACTGGAAGAACCCCGAGGAGAGCAGCGCCTGCTGGCGAGGCGATTACTATCTCACCGGCGACCGCGCCTATCGCGACGAGCAGGGCTACTTCTGGTTCGTCGGCCGGGCCGACGACGTGATCATCTCGGCGGGCTACCGGATCGGGCCGTTCGAGGTCGAGAGCGCGTTGCTGACCCATCCCGCGGTGCTCGAGTCGGCGGTGGTGGCGAGCCCGGACCCGATCCGCGGAGCGGTCGTCAAGGCCTTCATCAAGCTTCGACCCGGACACGCGGGGTCCGACGGGCTCGCGAAACGAATCCAGGACCACGTGAAGCAGATCACCGCGCCGTACAAGTATCCTCGCGAGGTCGAGTTCGTGGACGAGCTGCCGAAGACGGTGAGCGGAAAGATCCGCCGCGTCGAGCTGCGCGAGCGCGAGGAGAGCCGCAAGCGCGGGCGCTGAGTGCGAACGCGCGGTGCGCGTCCGGCGCGTCGGGCTTGCTTGACACGTCCGGAAGCGAGACGTAAATTGTCGAGCGGATTGTCGTCCGCACGCCCGCTCCTTCTGAGGGACTCACTCTCTGACGATCTCCGCTAGACCGCGTCGTGCAACTCGCGTGATGCGCCTCGTACCCTGGTCTCGTTAGGGCTAGGTTCCGAAAGCAGGTCCATGGCGAAACAAGCTCCGTCGCGAGGTGCCGCTCCCGGCAAGGCGCCGGCAACGGCCAAGGTCGCGAGCGCCTCGGCCGCCGTCGACAAGAAGCAAGATCCGAAGAAGATCCGCAAGCTGATCGACCTGGGCAAGGAGCGCGGCTACCTCACGTACACGGAGGTCAACGAGGCCGTTCCGCGCGAGGGGTCCACCCCCGAAGAGCTCGACAGCGTGATGTCGATGCTCGGCGACATGGACATCGAGGTCGTCGAGTCCATGGAAGAGGACGGATTTACGCCCGAGGCGGAGCCCGAGCCGGAAGCCGAGCCCGAGGTCGAGGCGCCGGAGCCCGAGGAGCGCTCGTTCGGCGACACGTCGGACCCCGTACGGATGTACCTGCAGGAGATGGGCGGCGTTCCGCTCCTCTCCCGCGAGGAAGAGGTGGCGATCGCCAAGGAGATCGAGGCCGGCAAGATGCAGGTCGCCGACGAGGTGTTCTCGGTCCCGCTCGCGCTGCACTACGTGACGACGATGGCCGAGAAGCTGAAGAGCGGCGAGGTCGAAGCCCGCCAGGTGCTCTTCGACGAGGACGACGAGGTCGACTCCCCGGAGAAGGAACAGCGCCGCGTGCAAGCCTTCCTGAAGGCGGTGAGCCCGCTCAAGCGGCACGCGGCGGAGCGCGGCAAGCTGGCGACGTCGGCGAAGAAGGCCAGCGCCAAGGACGTCGCCAAGCGCGAGAAGAAGCTCGTGGCGCTGCACGAGAAGATCAAGGCCGGACTGGTCGCGCTCGATCTCGGCGAGCGCCACATCGCGGCGATCGTCGACAAGCTCAAGGAAGCGACGGACCTGATCCGTACCCACGAACGGACGGTACGGGACTTCGAGACCAGGAGCGGAAAACCGGTGGCGGAGCTGATCCGCTCGAGCGCCCGCCTGCGGGCAGGCGACAAGAAGGTCGCGCGCGCGATCACCCTGGCGCTGAAGATGCCCGCCGAGGAGATCCAGCGCCTCGCCGAGAAGGTCCGGGCGGGCCGGAAGCGGGTCGCCGAGGTCGAGACCGAGATCGGCATGTCGCGCGACTCGATGTTCGCTTCGCTGCGCCGCATCCTCGAGGGCGAATACAAGGCCCAAGAGGGCAAGCGCCGGCTCATCGAGGCCAATCTCCGCCTCGTCGTATCGATCGCCAAGCGATACACCAATCGAGGCCTCGGCTTTCTCGATCTGATCCAGGAAGGCAACATCGGTCTGATGCGCGCGGTCGACAAGTTCGAGTACCAGCGCGGTTACAAGTTCTCGACCTACGCCACGTGGTGGATCCGCCAATCGGTGTCGCGCGCGATCGCCGACCAGGCGCGCACGATCCGCATCCCGGTGCACATGATCGAGACCATCAACAAGGTGCTGCGCACCTCGCGCTATCTGGTGCAGCAGCTCGGCCGGGAGCCGAGCCCGGACGAGATCGCCAAGCAGATGGAGATGCCGGCGGACAAGATTCGCAAGGTGTTGAAGATCGTCAAGGAGCCGGTCTCTCTCGAAACGCCGATCGGCGACGACGAGGAGTCGAGTCTCGGCGACTTCGTCGAAGATCGGCAGAGTCTGTCGCCTGCCGATGCGGCCATGTATCTGAACCTCGAGGAGCAGACGCGCAAGGTGCTCGCCACGCTCACGCCCCGCGAGGAGCAGATCCTGCGCATGCGCTTCGGCATCGGCGAAAAGACCGACTACACGCTCGAGGAAGTGGGTCAACGGTTCGCGGTGACCCGCGAGCGCATCCGCCAGATCGAGGCGAAGGCGCTGCGCAAGCTGCGCAATCCGTCGCGCGTCAAGTCCCTCGAAGCCTTCGTTCAGAACTGATTTCGCCGCTCCCCGCGGCGCTCCCGCTCTTTCTCCGAATCGGCCCCGCCGCTTGCAGGTCTGCAAAGGAGGTACGGATGCTCAAGGATCTGGAAAAGGAATTGAAGCGATGGCGCGAGAAGCGGGCCCAGAAGCCGCCCCTCCCTCCGCGTGAAGCCGCCGCCCCGTCTTCGGCGACCGATCGCCGTACCGTGCGCGTCAACGGCCAGGAAGTCGTGGTCGTCAAGAAGGGCCGCAAGGCTCTCGCCTGAACTCGTCCGTTCGCTACAGATCGAGATGCCGCGCCACCGCTTCGCGATGGACCGGCGCCGACCCGAACGCCGCCTCGTTCGCCAGAGCCCGGCGATAGTAGAGGTGGACGTCGTGCTCCCAGGTGAAGCCGATGCCGCCGTGCACCTGGATCGCCGCGGCGGTGACGTTCTTCCCCACGTCGGAGGTCAGGGCCTTGGCCATGGCGACGGCCGCGGCGGCGTCGCGCTTGCGGCCCGCCGCCGCCCAGACCGCGTAGTAGCTGAGCGAACGCGCGTTCTCGACCGCCATCATCATGTCGACGCACTTGTGCTTCACCGCCTGGAAGCTGCCGATCGGCCGGCCGAATTGTCGGCGCTCGAGCGCGTAGCGAACCGATAGGTCGAGCGCCCGCTGCGCGGCGCCGACCGTCTCGACGCACAACCCCGCGATGGCGGCCCGCAGCAGGCGCGCGAGGATCGCCCAGCCCTCGCCGACGCGTCCGAGGACGTGCTGCGGAGCGACCAGCACGCGATCGAGCGAAACGTGGGCGAGCCGTCGCGTCATGTCGACGGTCTTCAACGCCGCGATCGACAGGCCGGGCGCGCCGCGCTCGACGAGAAACAGCGTGATCCCGCGCTGCGGATTCCTCCTCGCCGGGGCGCTTCGCGCGGCGACGACGATCCAATCGGCGGTGAGGGCGTCGGGCACGAACAGCTTTTCCCCACTCAGAACGAAGTCGCCGCGCCGCCGCCTCGCCGACAGCTCGATGCCTGCGGCGTCGATTCCGCCGGATGGCTCGAGCAGCGCGACGGTCACCAGAGCCGAGCCGTCGGCGATCCGGGGCAGCAGCTTGGCGCGCTGCGCGGCGGATCCGCCGAGCGAGATCGCTACGCCGCCGAGCAGGACGGTGGAGAAGAACGGGCCGGGCAGCAGAGTCTTGCCGGTCTCCTCGAGGATCACCGCGGCATCGAGCAGATTTCCGCCGCTTCCGCCGAAGCGCCGGGGGATCAGCAGGCCCAGCCAGCCGAGCTCCGCGAGCTTCTTCCAGAGGTCGGTGGAATGCCCGCTCTCGTGCTCCATCATCTTACGCACGAACGTCGGCGGGCACTCGGCGTCGAGAAACTTCCGGGCGCTCTCGCGCAGCATCTCCTGAGCTTCGCTGAATCCGAAGTTCATGCTCGCCTCCACGGACCGCATAGGACCGCCCGCCGGGCCGGTCAAGATCGCGCGGCGCGCTTATCGAATGCCGCGTTCTAGGATATAGAGCGCGCCGCCGATGAAATTCAGCCAGCTGCTCGCGCCGACGCTCAAGGAAGATCCCGCGGATGCCGAGGTCGCGAGCCACAGGCTGCTCGTGCGCGCCGGCATGATCCGGCAAGTGGCGCGCGGCATCTATGACTTCCTGCCGCTCGGGCTGCGCGCGGTGCGCCGCGTCGAGGCCATCGTCCGGGAGGAGATGAACCGCGCCGGAGCGCAGGAGATTCTCATGCCCGCGATCTGTCCCGCCGAGCTGTGGCAGGAGAGCGGCCGGTGGCAGCGGTACGGACCCGAGCTGTTGCGGCTGAAGGACCGGCACGATCGCGATTTCTGCTTCGGCCCCACTCACGAGGAGGTGGTCACCGACATCGTGCGCCGCGAGGTCCGCTCGTACCGGCAGCTCCCGCTGAATCTCTACCAGATCCAGGTGAAGTTCCGCGACGAGGTGCGTCCCCGGTTCGGGCTCATGCGCGGCCGCGAGTTCCTGATGAAGGACGGCTACTCCTTTCACACCTCCGCGGAGGACTGTCGCCGCGAATACGAGAACATGTTCCGAGCGTACTCACGCGTCTTCGAGCGCTGCGGGCTGCGCTTTCGCCCGGTCGAGGCGGATACCGGGGCGATCGGCGGCTCGCTGTCGCACGAGTTCCAGGTCCTGGCCGAGACGGGCGAGGACGCGATCGTCTCCTGCGACGCGTGCGACTACGCGGCGAACGTCGAGATGGCGGAGCTTGCGCGCGCAGCGGCCGCCGAGCGGCCGGTCGTGGCCGACCCGGTCGCGCCGCGCGCGGTGGCGACGCCCGGCAGGCGCTCGGTCGAGGAAGTCGCC
>JACPRU010000066.1 GCA_016189835.1 Deltaproteobacteria bacterium
CGGTGGAGCGCCGTTCGGCCTCCTCCAAGGCGCGCCTCTCCGTGACGTCGACCAAGAAGCCCACCACCTCGTGGACTCCGGGCCGCGCCTCGATGAAGTAACCCGTGCTGTCGACGAGCCGGTAGCTGCCGTCTGCATGGCGAAGCCGGAAGACGAGGCGGACGGGTGAGCGTGTTTGCAACACGCGGCGGATCTCCGCTTCGACCGTCTGGCGATCCTCGGGGTGAACGAGCTCGATCCACTGGTCGAGCGTCGCGGGAAGAACGTCGTACCCCATCGCTGTTTTGAAGTTGCCCTCCCAGGCAAGCTCTCCGGTGACGACGTTCCAGATGTAGAGCGCCTGCCCGCTGGCGCGGATGATGGCATCGTGCCTCCTCTTCCAGACACCGAGCTCGGCCGCCTGGCTCTCGAGCTCCCGCTGTGCGCGCCTTTGCTCCGTGATCTCCTGTATGAAGGAGAGAATGCAGGGAGCATCATCCAGCTCGACTTGAACCGCGGAGAAGAGAACCCAGAACGTCTCGCCGGTCTTGCGCCGAAACTCCGCTTCGAAATTGAGAACGCAATTCGCAATCTCGAATTCGCAAAGGGCTCGACGGTAAGTCTCCTTGTTCGCGAAGAGGTTGAGCTCGCCGGGGGTTCTACCGACGACCTCGTGCATGCCGAATCCGGTCAGGCGCTCCCACTGCGGGTTCACGGCCAGGTAGCGGCCGTTGCGAGCGGAAATGATGGCGATCGAATTGAGGCTCCTCTCGAAGATGTCGCGGAACTTTCGCTCGCTCGCCTCCAGGGCCCGTTTGCCGCGTGCGCGCTCGGCGACGTCGCGAATCGTACTCATGACCAGGAGCTCGTCGCCGCTGCGGATCGGGGAAAGACTGATCTCGACCGGGACTTCGCTGCCGTCCTTGCGCCGGCAGTGTAACTCGAGTCCGATATCCATGGCACGAGGATAGGGATTGGATGCGTACCCGGCGCGGTGTCGGACGTGGGCGGCGCGGAGCCCCTCGGGAATGAGGAGCTCGATCGGCTGGCCGAGGAGCTCGTCGCGCGAGTACCCGGAGAGCTTCTCGGTCTGGGCATTCACCGCGACGATCTCGCCGCTCGCGCGCGCGAGCACCATCGCGTCGGCGGCGAACTCGACGAGCGCGTGGAGTCTCGCTTCGCTCGTGCGCGCCGCCTTCTCGGCGAGCCTGGCCTCGACGATCTTGCCGATCAGCGTAGCCAGAGTAGAGACGTTCTTCTGCAGCCTGGCGAGCAGCCACGCGGGCAGCGGCGGATTCTCCCTGTCGAGTCGAGCGAGCTCGTCGAGAGTCAAGCCATACTCGGCAGCGACCTCGCGAATCGCCCCGTCCTCGCCTGGCGGCTCGCCGTAGCCGATACTGATCGCGCCGATGACGCCCGTGCCTGCGCGGATCGGCACGGCGTGGACACGGAGACCAGGATGCGAAGCCTCCGAAGCTTCGCCCGCCTCGATTGCCGCCTGCGCCGCCGCCCAGCTCTTCTCGTGGCACAGCCACTTTCCCGACCGCAGCGCGCTGGCGATGTCGGTGGTGCCGCAGGAGTGCAGCGAAGCTTCCCAGAGCTTCGAGCAATAGCGCGACGCGACGACGGGTAGGACGTACCCACCGTTCTTGTCGTAGATCGCGATCGAACCGCCGCCGAGCTCGATGTAGTCTCGGAGAATCTTCTCCAGGACCTCCTTCCCGACCGCATCGAGGATCGCCTTCGCGCCGTCGAGGTCAGAAAGGTCGGGGGCCGCCTCGTGAGAGTTGCCGACGGTGTGCGTGGGGGCGGACATGTCGATCTGCGAGCCGCGTTTCCTGCGCTCGCCTTCGGGACCCGGCCTGGGAAGGAGTCGGCGAGGGCTTGTCTCCCATGTTCACATTTGCGATCGAATACACCATAATTCGTGCCAGGATGCGTTATCAGAGAGTTGCGTCAGATCGATTCAATATTTTCAATATTTTCAATGATCTACGGAGGTTACAGTATTCAGGGTCAGTCGAGGATCGAGGGTTTCTCGTACAGCTTCGTACCAGCCGGTGCAACATTTGTGGACCGCACCGATAGGATTTTGACGCCCTCGACGGTCGCCTCCCGGGCGTACCGATACGCGACCGAGAACGGGCCGGCAGCCCCCGACGAGGAGGCTACGGCGGCCACTTGCAGCTCCACGGTCCGGCCGCCCCGCGCCGCATACCACCAGCAATGCGGAGCGTGCTCGGCGCGCTCGAAGCCGGCATGCCGCTACGTCGCGGAAGGTTCCGCCGATGACCATGAAGCGCACCGCGGCCCGCTTCGCCGCGCGCGCGAAGGCGCGAAGCGCCTCCCCGTGCCCAACGGCGCTCAGACGGCCGCGAGGATCCGGGGGGTCGTGACCGTCTGCCGGATGCAGCAGGAGGTCCACGCCTCGAAGCTATCATCGTGTTACAACGCCGACCAGCCGCGCGGTAGCGGGTCATCACGACCCGTTCCGGTCCGCTTACGGGCCCGACGCGGCTCGTAGGCTTCACAGGCCGCGTTCGATCTCGCTGGTGAACCGCCCGGCCGACATGACCTCGATGCGATCATCGGTCCGCCACGAGTCCGCGCCGCCATGAACGAGAAGCCGGCGGGCGACGCCCGGTAGCTCGTTGATCGCCTGGAGCCCCTTCAGCATTTCGGGCTTGAAGCGCCGGGCGGCCTTGGCCTCGATGGCGACGAAGCGTTTTCCCTGGCGTAGGAGAAAATCCACCTCGACCGTGCCCCTGCTGCCGTGTGATGACCAGTAGTGCCAATCGTCGAAGAGCCCGACGTAGTCGTTCATCGCCCGCAGGCTCTGCGCAACCCAGCCCTCGAACAACGCGCCGCGTTCTTCCTCATGCACCGGCCCGAGGTTTCGTTTGAAAGCGCGCACAAGGCCGGCATCGGCCCAGTAGAGCTTCGGGTGGGCGACCTCCTTGACGCGGAGGCGAGGACGGTACGCCTCGAGCCGAAAGGTCAGAAGCGTCTGATCGAGGATCTCGAGATAGGCTTGAAGCGTCGATCGCGGCACTCCCGAGTCACGTGCGAGTGCCGAAACACTGAGGACCTGCCCCTGAAATAGGGCCGCAACCGGCAGAAAGCGGACGAAGCTCGGTAGCCCACGAACCGCCGCCTCGGCCTGGATCTCTTGCGCCAGGTAAGTCTGCACGTAAGCCCGCAGGCTCTCCGCTCGATCGTCGGCGCTCCAGACCAGCGGCAGGGTGCCGACGGACAACGCTTCCTCGAGGTGGAATCGCTCGCCGAGCTCGCTCGCGGTGAACGGGTGCAGTCTCCGTTCGACGGCTCGCCCGGCGAGCAGGTTCACGCCCCTGCGCCGGAGTTGTCTCGCGCTCGAGCCGCAGAGCACGAACCGCAGCCGTCGCTTCTCGATGAATCGGTGAACGGTGTTCAGAAGTACGGGCGCACGCTGCACCTCGTCGACGACCACCCAGCTACCGGCGCGCAGCCCCTCGAGCTTGTGAGCGAAGGCCGCCGGGTCCGCCAGCAGTTCGACGCGGACGGCCTCGTCGAGCAGATCGAACGTCGCGGCGGCGTGCGGGAAGCGCTCCCCCAACCAGCGACTCTTGCCGGTGCCCCGTGGCCCGAACAGAAAGAACGATTGGCGCGGCGGCTCCAGCCGCCGCGGGATCGACGTGACGGCCATACCGGCATTTATGCTGGATATCTGTCGGCGATCAAGTCGGTGCGCTACGGCACGATTTCGCGTTTTCCTCGGCAGGCGGCAGGTAGCGAAAACCGCTGCCATGGAGCAGCCGGCCGAGGTCCTTCCAGGTTTCGGCATCGTCGGGAGCAAAGCGGAGACCGGACGACCCCTCGCGCACCCCCGCCCACTGCAGCTAGAGGATCGGGATGCTCGCGCCGACGCTGATGAGGC
Organism: Deltaproteobacteria bacterium; assembly: GCA_016189835.1. GTDB lineage: Bacteria > Desulfobacterota > Binatia > JACPRU01 > JACPRU01 > JACPRU01. Next base: position 3,896 of record JACPRU010000066.1, read on the forward strand.
TCTTGATGAAGGTATAGACGCCCCAGGGTACCATCAGCGTTTTCCATGCCGGCACACGCACGATGTCGCCGGCGCGGAGCAGGACGTCGGGCTCTCTTGCATCGCGGATCGCATCGAGATCGACGACTTGAACCTCGCGGCCTGACTGGGTGCCGTTGGCGGCACGAAGGATCTCGACCCGCCCGAGACGGCCCGGGAAGAGCGGCCCGCCGCCCGCCGAGAGCGCGGCGAGCACACTCGTGCCCCGCGTGATGACGTACGTGCCCGGCTTGTCGATCCAGCCCTCGATCGTGAAGGAGCCCGCCTCAGGAACGTAGATTACGTCGCCGGCGACGACGGGTAGGTCCAGGACGTCGCGGTTGCCCCCGCGCAGCAGGTCGTTCAAATTGATGGAAATCCCGCTGCTCGCGTCGCCGGCCGCGCCGCCTTGCGTAAGGCTCACGCCGGCGGGAATCTGCCCGCCCGTGGTCGCCGCGTCGAAGGCCGCCGACCTGCGGCCGGGCACCGCGGGAATGAACTCGACCATGGGCCCCGCCTCCCTGGTGAGACCGCCCGCTTCCGAGAGCATGTCGATGATCGTGTAGCGCTCGCGCGTGAGCGAATAGAGCCCGGGCTTGGCGACCGACCCCGTGACCGCCACCTGCTGGCTCTTGTACTCGTCGACGAAGACGCCGACCTGCGGATCCTGCAGGTAGTTCGTCGCGAGGCGCGCGGCGATCTCGCTCGCCAGATCGGGCTCGCTCACGCCCGCTGCCTTGATTGCCCCGATCAGCGGCAACTGGATGAAGCCGCTCGCCGAAACCCGCACTTTGCGAGTGAGCTCCGGGAGATCGAAGACGCTGATTTCGAGGAGGTCGCCGGGGCCGATGAGGTAAGCGCTTCGCGCCTTGGCTGCCGCTCGCTCGGCGGCGATGAGGCGGAGACGCTCGAGCTCGGGCGTTTGCGACGTCGTGGCCTGGGACCGAATCTCCGGCCCGGACGGAGGAGCTTGTACGACGGAGGTCGGCTCGGCCTGCGCGATTGGCGCCGGCTCTTGCATGTTCGCAGCGCAACCGGAGACGAGCACCATGCCGGCGGTGGGAAGCAGAAGCGACGCGAGCGCGAGAAGTTCCTTCATCGAACCCCCTCCGCCTGCCTGATAGACCATAGCGCCGCGCGGTGGAAGGCGACGGCGATCTTCCACATCACGGCGTGATCAACGAATCGGACAAGGTCGGACGCGCCTCGCTCAATAAACGTCGCAAGATCCCGGCAGTCGCTCGAGCCGTCAGGCCAGCTCGCCCGCGAACCGCGGGTCCCTTCACGGCGCCGACCGAGTTTCGAGAATTCATTCGGCACGTCGCCGCTCACCTGCGATCCCTGCCCAACCCATAGCGGGTCTTCGCAACCGAACGCTCGACCATCCTCGATTCACTCGACCTCGAGAAACGGCGCTACGCGGTGGTTTCCCGAACGCGGGAGTGAAGGTTCTGCCCGGGGTTATGCTTTCGACCTCAGAATTCGCGAGCGAGCGCTGACAGGATCTCTGACTTGAATCGCCCGAAGTCGGGCGCTCCCGAGCAGGCCATCTCGTACACGATCTCGTCGTCCACCGCTCCGTACTCATGCACGAGGATGTTTCCAAAGCCCTTCATGCGCTTCAGAGTGTCCATCAGCGGTTTCGAGAAGATCTCGACCCCGGCGAGCTTCTCGAATAGATCATCTTCCTCGCCCGGGACCCCGAGGCGCAAGCCGCGCACGAACAGCGAACACACGTCGATGACGCACTCGATCGCGACCTGGAGGAGGCGCTCGCACGAGCGCTTCTTCTCGACGCGCCGATACTCGGCGAAGCTCTTCGGCGCGACGCCGGCGAGCTCCTTCAGGTAACCGTCGAGCTCGTCGAGCTTCGCCAGCACGCGGTCACGATCCACCACCGGCGACGTCCTTCAGGTAGGCCTCGTAATGGTGACGGAAGTCCTCGAACGCCCGAGCGGTCCGGAACGCGAGGTCATAGAGACGATCCTCGTCCTTGACGAGGAGCAAGCGCCCCTCGCGCAGGATGCGCGAGCGAACGTAGAGCGGGAGCTGCTGGAACACCTGCACGTCGAGATCGCCGAGGGCGAGATAATCGAGCTTCTTCTTCGAGAGCGCGAGCGGCTGGTAATGTCGACCCTCGAGGACGAGGCACACATCGGTGTCGGACGACGGAGCGGCCTCGCCGCGGGCGAGGCTTCCAAAGAGGATAACCGCCAGCACGTCGGGATCCTCTCGGACGCGCACGAGCAGAGCCTCGATTCCGTTCCCGGGCATGACGAAGACTACTCTAAAGGAAGAGCGAAAGTTTTTCCACGAGAGCGATCCCGCGTTCAGCCACCGGATGAAGACTAGCAAGCTGTCGTCGAAGGGACAGGTGACGATTCCGAAGGAGGTCCGGGATGCGATCGGCGTCCAGGCCGGAGACTCGGTCGCCTATGAGGTCCGAGGCCGGCTCGCCCTAGTCAGAAAGGTCGAGCCCTTCGACCGCGCTTTCCACTCGGCGCTGTCGAAGACGCTCGGCGAATGGGCGTCGCCGGAGGACGACGAGGCTTTCCGTGACCTGTGAGTCGTGGGAAGTCGCCGTCGTACCTTTTCCCTTCTCGCCCGCGCGGTAGAGGGCAACCGCGATTTTCCGATCTTCCACATCCAAGGGCTTTCCATCGATCAGCGGGCCCCTCCCGGCAAGGGCACGCCAAGCTCGCGGCATATCTTCCGCATGAGGAATTGCACGATTTCCGGTGACGCGGATCGCGCAGTGCAACCGCTTCTCGGGACCGGCGTGCCAAGTGTGCTTCGCGCCCTCGCGCACCAACCGGTGCCGACACTCTTCCGCCACCGAGAGTGAACCATCGGGAGGCCCTCGCGCGCCTCAGGGATGCGTCTTCAGGTATCGATCGACGTGGCGTAGATACTCCGGCACGTCGCGCACCGCCGCCTCGAGGCCCTCATGAACGCGCTCGGGGTCAATGTCGTCGTACTCGTGAACCAGTCGGTTGCGTAACCCTGCACTGGCGGCGATACGCGTCGCGAACGCCGGCGGCAGAACCTCGATCCGCGCGAGCTCGGTGAACGAAGCGAAATAGTCGCGCGGGGGTGGATGACCGGCTTCCGTGATCAGGTGGTAGTTGATGTCGATCATGCGACCGATTGTCCTCTCGAGGTATCGCTCGACGAGAACCTCGTCGGTCGCACTGGCAAGGTAGTCCTCGAGCGGACGGCTCGCGAGCGGCTCGAGCGCCCGGAGGTCCGCCGTGATCAACACCATCTTCCGGGTCAGCAGCTCGCGGTCGATCATCTCGGCGCTCGGCTCTCGAGCGAGCCCTCGACGTAGCGCCGCTCCATGTCGAGATATCTCCGATGGTCCTGGTAGCGCTTGAACGCGTAGATCTTGATTCGCTGGAGCTCGCGGGGGGACCCGTAGAGGAGACGGGGGGCCTCCATGATCTTCCGCAAGAAGAGCGGGTCGGCGCGGTTGAGAATCGCGAGGTCGACTTCGCGATCGGAGAAGAGCCGTTGCAGATCGCGCAGCAAATCCGCATGCGCCTGCAGAGAACGCGGTACGCGCTCGAGCAAGACCGCGAGATCCACGTCGCTCCGCTCGTGAACCTTGCCCGTGACCGAGGATCCGAACTGCAGGCAGAGGATGATCCCGTGCCTCTTCGCGATCGGCGCGATTTGTTCGACGCCTGGAATCATGATGTTCCATTGTAGAGGCCTGCGCGCCGGTTTGCACGGGCCGCGGTACTCGAGGCTGCAGGTCGAAGGACCAGGCGTCGTTGGCGAGCGGGGGACATGCGAGATCTCGCCGACCTCGGCATCTGACGGCGCCGAGAGCCAAGACGAGCGGAAGATTCCAGCCCACGACGCATCAACGGCGCGGTCCTGGCGATCGTTCGGCTCCGCGGCAGGATCGGCCTGCGGCGGCGGTTCCGACTTGCGAGAATTTCCCTCCCCCGCCCTCCCAGAAGCGGGAACCCTCGCCGGCGGCTGCCGGAGGGCCGCGGGGCGCTAGGAAAACCGTTTGAGCCCGGTGCGCTCGGCCAGCTCGTGGAGCTTCTCGTGCACGGACTCGTTGTTGAACCTCTGAATGTCGGACAGGGCCAGCGAGAAATCGCTGAGAGCGGCCAGCCAGCGACGCGTTTCCTCGGGGCTCGACGGTTTGCCCCGCGCGCTCTCGATTCGCGACTCGGCGTCCTTGAGCCTCTCGGCCGCCTCCTCCAGGTGCTTGGCGAGTGACATCTTCGGGCCTCCTGCGGGATGTATCATGCAAATGGCGGTCCGTCGTTCGGAGTCGCCGAGCGTGGACCGGAACGGCCCTGGCACGCTAGCTGCTCCTCCGAACGGACGATGGCCTCGGACAGCCCAAAGAGCCGGGTCGTGATCCTCGGCGCCGCCGGCCGGGACTTTCACGACTTCAACGTGCAGTACCGCCACGACCCGACCGTCACGGTGGTCGCCTTCACCGCCGCACAGATCCCCGGCATCGACGCCCGGCGCTACCCGCCGTCCCTCGCCGGGCCGCTCTACCCCGACGGCGTCGCCATCGAGCCGGAAGACCGGCTCGAAGCGATCTGCGCCCGCGAGAACGTCACGCAGGTCGTCTTCGCGTACAGCGACGTTTCGCACGCGCACGTCATGCACCTCGCCTCCCGGTCGCTGGCGGCCGGGGCCGACTTCCTGCTGCTCGGCCCGCGCAGCACGATGATCGAGTCGCCGATCCCGGTGATCGCGATCTGCGCCACGCGCACCGGCTGCGGCAAGTCGCAGATCGCCCGCTGGCTCGGCCGGCGGCTGCGCGAGCAGGGCGTGCGGGTGGCCGTGCTGCGCCATCCGATGCCGTACGGCGACCTCGAGCGGCAGCGCGCGCAATGCTTCGCGGCGCGCGAAGACCTCGCGCGGGCCGACTGCACGCTCGAGGAGCGCGAGGAATACGAGCCGCATCTCGCCGCCGGCAACGTCGTCTTCGCGGGCGTCGATTACGCGGAGATCGTCCGGCAGGCCGCGCGGCGCGCCGAGCTGATCGTCTGGGACGGCGGCAACAACGACTTCCCGTTCGTGCGCCCCGACCTCGCCGTTGCGGTCGTGGACGCGCTGCGCCCCGGCCAGGCCGACGCCTACCATCCGGGCGAGACCGTGCTGCGCATGGCCGGTGTCGTGGTGGTGAACAAGGTCGATGCGGCCTCGAGCGCCGACGTGCTGAGAGTCATCGACGAGGTCCGCGCCGTGAACCCGGGCGCGATCCTGGTGCACGCCGCCTCGCCGGTGCGGCTCGACGATCCTCCGGCGGTTCGCGGGCGCCGCGTGCTGGTCGTCGAGGACGGCCCGACGATCACGCACGGGGGCATGGCCCATGGCGCGGGCTTCGTCGCCGCGGTACGGGCCGGCGCGGCCACGATCGTCGACCCGCGCGCCTCGGCCGCCGGCGCGATCCGCGAGATCTTCACTCGCTACCCGCACATCGGTCGAGTGCTCCCCGCCGTCGGCTACGGGCCCGAGCAGCTCTCGGCGCTGCGCGCGACGATCGACGGCTCGGACGCCGAAGTCGTAGTCTCGGCCACGCCGATCGATCTGGCCGCGACGATCGCGCTCGAAAAGCCGGTCGTGCGCGCTCGCTACGAGTTCGCGGAGGCGGGGGAGCCCACGCTCGGAGCGGTGATCGACGGCTTCCGCGAGCGCCTCGGCGACCGTCTCGGGCGGAGACCGTGAGAGCGGACGAGCGCCGCCCGCTCGCCGTCGTCGCGCTCGGCGGCAACGCCCTCAGCCCGCCGTCGGGGGATCTCTCGTTCGCGGTGGAGCGCGAGACGATCGGGCGCGCGGCCGCCGAGATCGCCGGCCTCGCCACGCGCGGCGCGTGCCTCCTCGTCGTTCACGGCAACGGGCCCCAGGTCGGCCGCCTGCTCGCCGCAGGCATCGGTGACCCCGAATGCCTCGACGTGCACGTCGCGCAGACCCAGGGAGAGCTCGGCTATCTGCTCGCCGAGGCGCTCGAGGCGCGCCTGCCCGGCGAATCGTGCGCGGCGGTCGTGACCCGCGTGCTCGTCGATCCGCAGGACGAGGCGTTTCGCTCGCCGACGAAGCCGGTCGGCGCGGTGCTCGCCCATCCGCCCGCCGGCGCTCCGTGGGTCGCGACCCCCGATGGGCGCGGCTTCCGGCGCGTGGTCGCGTCGCCGCGGCCGCGCGCGGTGCTCGAGGCCGAGGCGATCCGCGCGCTGCTCCGCGGCCATCACGTCGTCGCCGGCGGCGGGGGCGGTGTCGCGCTGGCCACCGCGGCGGGACGCCGCACGCCGCAGGCGGCGGTGGTGGACAAGGACTGGGTGGCGGCCCTGCTCGCGGTCGCGCTCGACGCCGAGCGGCTGATCTTCGTCACCGACGTGCCGTTCGCCTTCGACCGGTTCGGCAGCGAGGCCGCTCGACCCATCCGCCGCCTGAGCCTCGCCGAGGCGCGCGAGCGCCTGGCCCGCGGCGTATTCCTCGCCGGCTCGATGGCGCCGAAGATCGAGAGCGCCATCGCCTTCGCCGCGGAGACCTGCCGCTGCGCGCTGATCACCGCGATCGGCAGCCTGGAGGAGGCCGAGCGGGGAGAGACGGGCACGCTGGTCTGCCCGTGAGCCCCCCGGCTATCGGAAGTTTCCGCCGCTCGCACCAGCCGGGAATCTCGGGCCAGGCAGGCCAGGGCGCCGGCCGGGGCGCAGGCCATTGAAGGGCACCGGTCGGACGCGCTACCTGTTCGGAATGGCAGAGGACTTCCTGGACGTTCGCGGCCACGGTTACCTGCGCGTCGCCGTCTGCGTACCCGAGGTGCGGGTCGCCGATCCCGCCTTCAACGCGGAGGCGCATCTGCGGCTGCTCGCGCGCGTGCACGACGAGGGGGCCCACTACGCCCTCTGCCCGGAGCTCGGGCTCTGCGCCTACAGCTGCGGCGACCTGTTCTTCCAGGAGCCCCTGCTCGGGCGCTCGCTGGCCGCGCTCGAGCGAGTGGCCGATGCGACCGCGCGCTGGAACCTGCTGCTCTCCGTCGGACTGCCCCTGGCCGTCGACGACATGCTGTTCAACTGCGCGGTCACGCTCTACCGCGGCCGCGTGCTGGCGGTCGCCCCCAAGGCCTTCCCGCCGAACTACCGGGAGTTCTACGAGCTTCGCTGGTTCCAGCCCGCGGCGGCGGCGCGCGCGACCGAGACTCGCCTGCTCGGCCAGACGGTCCCGTTCGGCACCGACGTGTTGGTACGCGCGAGCCACTTGCCCGGCTTCGTGCTGCACACCGACGTCTGCGAGGATCTCTGGACCCCGGTCCCGCCGGGCACCATCGCCGCTCTGTCCGGCGCCACCGTTCTCGCCAACCTCTCCGCCTCGAACGTCACCGTGGGCAAACGAGAGTACCGCCGCGATCTCGTCCGCTCCTCTTCGGCGAAGAACCTGGTCGTGCAGATGTACGGCGCCGCCGGATTCGGCGAATCGACCGCCGATCTGGCGTGGGACGGCCACGGGCTGATCGCCGAACGGGGCGAGCTGATCGCCGAGACCGAGCGCTTCACGCTGCACGGGACCGCCGCCGTCGTCGACGTCGATCCGCGGTCGCTGCTCGAGGACCGCATGCGGCAGGGATCGTGGGGGCAGAACGCGGCGCTGCACGGACGAACGCTGCGCACGGTGGAGGCCGGGGTGGGTGAGGAGGCGCGCCCGGCGAGCCTCTACGAGACGTTTCGGCGCCGCATCGATCCGACGCCGTTCGTGCCCTCCGATCCGGCCGTGCGCGACGCCCGCTGTCGCGAGATCTTCGACATCAAGACCACCTCTCTCGCCCGCCGCCTGATCGCGCTGCCGGAGGATCTCCGCCGCATCGTCGTCGGCGTCTCCGGCGGCCAGGATTCCACCGAGGCGCTGCTCGTCGCGGTCCACGCCGTGGACCTGCTCGGCATTCCGCGCTCGCGCGTGCTCGGCGTCACGCTGCCCGGCTTCGGCACCTCGCAGCGAACGCGCGACAACGCCCGAGCGCTGGTGCGGGCGCTCGGCGCGACGCTGCGCGAGATCGACATCACGCCCGTCGTCCTGCCGCTGTTCACGGCGATCGGCCACGATCCATCCGTCGAAGACCTGACGTTCGAGAACGTGCAGGCCTGGGCCCGCAAGTGGCTGCTGTTCTCGATCGCCAGCCAGGAGCACGGCATCGACCTCGGCACCGGGGATCTCTCGGAGCTCGCGCTCGGCTTCGCCACCTACGGCGGCGACCACATGTCCCACTACGGCATCAACGCCGGCGTGCCGAAGACCTTGATCTCCTTTCTGATCGGCTGGGCCGCCGAGGCGGTCTTCCGCGCCGAGCCGGAGGTCTCCCGGGTGCTGAAGGACGTGCTGGCGACGCCGATCAGTCCGGAGCTGCTGCGCCTCGACCCGAGCGGCGAGATCCGTCAGAGGTCCGAAGAGGCGGTCGGGCCCTACGAGCTGCACGACTTCTTTCTCTACCAGTTCCTGCGCTTCGGATTCGGTCCGCGCCGCATCGCGCGCATGGCCCTGCATGGGTTCGGTGGCCGCTATTCGCTCGCCGAGATCCGCCGCTGGCTGCGTGTCTTTCTCGAGCGCTTCTTCGCGAACCAGTTCAAGCGCGACTGCGTTCCCGATTCGCCGAAGGTGGGCTCGGGCGGATCGCTCTCCCCGCGCGGCGACTGGCGCATGCCGGCCGACGCATCGGTGGCGGCCTGGCTCGCGGAGCTCGAGACGATCCCGCAAGCATAGTGCGCCGGAAAAGGGGGTCGGGATCCGAAACGGCGCAGACGCCGCGGTTACTCGACGTCGCGCACCACGAGAACCGGGGTCTCGGCCTCGGCGAGGAAGTCGCCGAGGTCTTCGCCGGCCTCGGCGGGAAGCACGATGAGGCCGGGAGCGCCGGCGCGAACCGCGGCCAGCACCGTCTTGCGATCGACTCCGACCAGGCGGCGAAACCGCGCCCGCACGCCCCGGGACCGCAGCAGCTCCGCGGCCTCGTGCTCGAGCCGCTCGGCGGCCCGGTCGTCGCCCGCCACCACCACCACGGTCGGCGTCTCGCGCCGCGCCAGGCGGGCCGCCACGTCGAGCCCCCGGCGCGCCGCCTTCGAGCCGTCGTAGAGCGCGCACAGCGGCGCCACCGCCCAGCCTCCCTGCCGCAGCACCAGCGCCGAGACCTGCGCCGCGCCGAGGATCATTCGCGCCGTCCTGCCGAGTCCGGCCCGGCCGAGCGCCGACCAGCCGAGGCGGCCGAGGCTGATCAGATCGCGGCCGCCGACTTTCTCCATGACGGCGGCGGCCACCGGCCCGCGCGCCACGTGGAAGGACCACGGCACTCGGGCGCGCTCGGCCGACACGGCCAGCGTGCGGCGGGCACGCTCGGCCGCCGCGCGCAGCTGGAGCCGCATGCGCTCGGCATCGAGCGGCTGGATGGTGGCGGAGAACGAGCGAATCTCGCTCGCGAACCCGAGGTCGGCGAGGCGCAGCAGGTCCACGTCCTCGACGAAGACGCCGAGCAGCTCGGCGTCGAACAGCGCGGCGACCTCCACCGCGGCCTCGAGGGCGGTCAGGCTGTGGGGCGAGAGATCGAAAGCGATGAGCACGCGCCCGAACACCTCGCTCTCGCTCACGGCGCCTTCCTCCCGCTCTTCTCTCCCTGGGCGGACCAGATCTGCGCCAGCCGAGCGAGCCTCGACTCGACCCTGGAATTGATGCTGCCCTCCGGATAGCCTCCGCCGCCGTCGCGCTCTCCCGCCGGGAGCCCGGTGAGGATCTCCATCCCGCCATCGACGCTCTCGACCGGATAGACGCGGAATCGACCGGCGCGCGCGGCTTCGACCACGTCGCGGCGCAGCATCAGGTGCTTCACGTTCGCCACCGGGATCAGCACTCCCTGCGCGCCGGTCAGGCCGCGGGCGCGGCAGAGATCGAAGAAGCCCTCGATCTTCTCGTTGACGCCGCCGATCGCCTGCAGCCGCCCGTGCTGGTTCACCGACCCGGTGACCGCCAGCGATTGCCGCAGCGGCACCTCGGCGATGGCGGAGAGCAGCGCGAACAGCTCGGCCGCCGACGCGCTGTCGCCCTCGACCCCGCCGTAGGACTGCTCGAAGACCAGGCTCGCCGACAGCGACAGCGGCCGCTCCCGCGCGTAGCGCCCGCCGATGAACCCGGCGAGGATGAGCACTCCCTTGGAGTGGATCGGCCCGCCCAGCTCGACCTCGCGCTCGATGTCGACGATCTCTCCCTTGCCGGGCCGCACCCGCGCCGTGATCCGGCTCGGGTGCCCGAACGCGAAGCCGCCGAGCTGGAGCACCGACAGGCCGTTCACCTGCCCGATCTGGCCGCCGTCGGTGTCCACCAGCAGCGTCTCGCGCAGCACCTCCTCGAGCAGCCGCCCGCGCACCCGGTCCGAGCGGGCGATCTGCGCGTCGATCGCGTGCTCGACGTCTTCCCGCGTGACGGCCGCGCGGCCGGCCTCCCCGGCCCAGTAATCGGCCTCGCGCAGCAGATCGAGAATGCCCTGCGTGCGCGCCGAGAGCTTCTCGGCGTCACCCGCCGCTCGCGAGCCCTGCTCGATCATGCGCGCCACCGCGCCGCGGTCGAACGGCCGCAGGCGCTCCCGGCAGGCGAGCGTCGCCACCAGCCGCGCGTAGTCGGCCTCGCTCTCGGGCGTGCGCTCGACGTCGTCCTCGAAGTCGGCCGCCACCTTGAAGAGCCGCGAGAAGTCCGGATCCGCCTCGCAGAGCAGGTAGTAGAGGCGGCGATCGCCGATCAGCACGACCTTGACGTCCAGCGGCACCGGCTCGGGCTCGAGCGAGACCGTGCTCACCAGGCTGAGCAGCTGCCCGACCGACTCGATGCGCAGCTGCCGCGACTGCAGCGCCCGCTTGAGCGCTTCCCAGGCGAACGGCTCGAGCAGCACGCGCAGAGCGTCGAGAACGAGGTAGCCGCCGTTGGCGCGGTGCAGCGCCCCGGGCTTGATCAACGTGAAGTCGGTGACCAGAGCGCCCATCTGCGCCAGGTGCTCCACGCGGCCGATGAGATTCGGACAGCTCGGGTTGGCCTCGTAGACGACCGGCGCTCCGCTCGAGGCGCCGTGATCGACCAACACGTTGACGCGGTAGCGCCGCAGCCAGGGCGGCTCCCCGAGGACGCCCGCCGAGGCGCCGTGCGGCGCCCCCGCCGGCGGCTCGTCGCTCGCCAGCAGGTTGCGCGCGTTCTCCACGAGGTCGCGCTCGACGGCGTCGAGATAGGCGACGATCTCGGCCCGCTCCCGGTACCTCTCGCGCAGCTCGCGCATGAGATGGCTGAACGCGAGGCCGGTGATCTCGCGGTTCAGCTCGCGCAGCCGCTCCCGCGCCTCGTGCTCCCACTGCGGCACCTTGCGGATCAGCTCCTGCAGGTCGCGCTGCAAGAGCGCCAGCTGCTCCTCCTTCTGGCGGCGCTCCGTCTCGGGCAGCTTCTGGAACTCGCCCGGAGAGAGGATCTCGCCCTCGCGGAGCGGCGCCAGAACCAGGCCCATCGGCGTGCGCAGCAGCGCGAAGCTCTGCGCCTTGGCGCGTTCCTCGAGCTCGCCGAAAGCCTTCTCCTGGCGCTCCTTGATCTGCTCCTCGATCACCTGTCGCCGCGTCCGGTATTCCTCGCTCTCGAGCGCGGCGCTCAGCGCCGGGCGCAGCTCTTCGACGAGCCGCTCCATGTCCTTGCGGAAACGCACCGCGACGCCCGCCGGCAGGCGCATCGAGCGGGGCCGATGCGGCTCGTCGAAATTGTGCACGTAGCATTGGTCCTGCGGCGCCGGGCCGCTCCCCGCGCGCTGCCGCAGAACCTGCTCGACGAGGAAATGGCGGCCGGTGCCGGAGGGCCCGAGCGCGAAGATGTTGTAGCCCTCGCGCGCGATGCCGATTCCGAAGCGAACGGCGTCGAGAGCGCGGCCCTGGCCGAAGAACTCGGTCGCCGCGTCGAGCTCGGCCGTCGTCGCGAACGGGATGCTGTCCGGCGAGCTGCTGCGATAGAGCTCGTCGGCTGCCAGCGGCTCACCCGCCTTCACGCTGTGCGCCATCACCCGCCGTCTCCTTCCCCCACGTCGAGCGCCTCGCGCTCTTCGGTAGATCGGATCCTTCCCCCGCTCCTCCGGCCGGGCATCGTATCATCCGCGTCGCGGCGGACATAACCTCGTTCAGCCGGCCGATCCCGAGCGCCGGCGCTGCGCGGCGCGCCGGGCGCGGAAGAATCCCCGCAGCAGATCGCGGCACTCCGCCGCGAGGACGTCTTCGCGGAACGGGATCCGATGATTCAACCGCCGGTCCGAGGCGAGCGCGTAGAGCGACACCACCGCGCCCGCCTTCGGGTCGCGGCAGGCGAAGCAGAGCGAAGCGACGCGAGCCTGGATCATCGCGCCCACGCACATCGCGCAGGGCTCGAGCGTGACGTAGACGTGAGCGCCGAGCAGCCGGTGACTGCCGAGCCGCCGCGCCGCCCGGCGCAGCGCGAGGACCTCGGCGTGCGCCGTCGGGTCCCGGGAGCGGATCGTCTGGTTGTGCGCCCGGGCGACGATCTCGCCGCCGGCGACCACCACCGCCCCGACCGGCACCTCGCCGCGCCGCAGCGCTCGGCGCGCCTCGCCGAGCGCGACCGCCATCGCCGGCGCCGGGTCCGTCGCAGGATCGCGTCGCTGCATCCGGCGCCCATAACCGATCGCCCGGCGCCGGGCAAATCGCGGTTTTCATGCGCCGCGGAAGCGGGTAGAAACGGCCGTCATGCGCGCCGTCGTGTTCGAACGTCCGGGCGATGAAGGGGTGCTTCACCTCGGCGAGGCGCCCTCCCCTACCCTGGGGGCCGGCGATCTGCGGATCCGCGTACGGGCCACCGCGGTCAACCGCGCCGACCTGCTGCAGCGCCAGGGCCTCTACCCGCCTCCGCCCGGAGCGTCGCCGATCCTCGGGCTCGAGTGTGCCGGCGAGGTCGTCGAGGTGGGCGCGGCGGTCGGCGGCTGGAAGCCGGGCGACCGCGCGATGGCCTTGCTCGCCGGCGGCGGCTACGCCGAGGAGGCGGTGGTCCACGCCGGCTCCGCGCTGCACGTGCCGCAGGAGTGGAGCGACGTCGAGGCCGGAGCGTTTCCCGAGGTCTTTCTCACCGCGTTCCTGAACATCTTCCTGCTCGGCGACCCGCCACCCGCGGGCGCGGTGCTCGTCCACGGCGGCGGCAGCGGGGTCGGCACGGCGGCGATCTCGCTCTGTCGCGAGGCAGGGCTGCGCGTGTTGGTGACGGCGGGCAGCGACGAGAAGTGCCGGCGCTGCCTCGCGCACGGCGCCGACGCGGCCATCAACTACCGGAGCGGCGACTTCGCCGCGCCGGTGCGGGATCGCACCGGCGGCCGGGGCGTGGCGGTGGTTCTCGACTCGATCGGCGGCCGCTATCTGGCGCAGAACCTGTCCGTGCTCGCGCCGAACGGCCGGCTCGTCGTCATCGGCCTGATCGGCGGAGCGCGCGGCGAGATCGACCTCGCCTCGCTGCTGATGAAGCGCCTGCAGGTGATCGGCTCGACGCTGCGGGCGCGCTCGGTCGAGGAGAAGGCGTCGATCGTGACGGCCTTCGAGGCGCGCTTCGGCGCGGCGCTGCGCACGGGACGGCTGCGCCCGGTGGTCGACCGCGTGCTGCCGCTCGCCGAGGCCGCCGAGGCACACCGTGTCGTCCAGTCCAGCGTGCACTTCGGCAAGGTCGCGCTGCAGGCCCCGTGAGGCGGTCCGGTGAGGCGCCGCCACCGCCTGCTCGCGAGCATCGTGCTCGGCGTCGGCGTTTGCGGCTGCGGGTCGATGATCGATCATTTCGTATTCTTCCCTGAGGCCCGGGTCGGCGAGCCGCCGCGCGGCGCGTCGGAGCTGTGGCTGCGCGCGCCGGACGGTCCACGCCTCCACGCGTGGTACGTCCAGCCGGCCGGCTCGACCGCCACCCTGGTGTGGTCGCACGGCAACGGGGGAAACATCGCCGTCCGCGCCGACGTGCTGCTCGGCCTCGCGGCGCGCGGCCTCGGCGTGCTCGCCTACGACTATCGCGGGTACGGCCGCAGCGAGGGCGCGCCGAGCGAGGACGGCGTCTACCGCGACGCCCAGGCCGCTTACGATGCCTTGCGCGAGCGCGGCATCCCCGCCTCGCGCCTCGTCAGCTTCGGCGAGTCGCTGGGCGGCGCGGTGTCGATTCAGCTGGCCACGCAGCGGCCGTGCGCCGCGGTCGTGGTGGTCTCGACGTTCACCACGCTGCGCGACGTCGCGCGGGTGCACTACGGCCCGCTCGCCGTGCTCGCCGGCGCTCGCTTCGACTCGGCGGCGCGCCTCGCGTCGCTCTCCGTACCGTTCTTCGCCGCCCACGGCGATCGGGACGCCGTCGTCCCGTTCGATCTCGGCGCGCGGCTGTTCGCCCTGGCGCGCGAGCCGAAGACGTTCCTGTCGGTACCCGGAGCCGGTCACGACGACGTCCTCGACGATCCCGCGCTGCTCGACGGCATCGCCGCGTTCGTCGCCGCGCACGTCCGCGGGTGAGCGGAGGGCCCGTGCTTCCCCGCGAGCCGCGACCCAGCCGCTACCGCATGCCCGATCCACGGACCGCGCTGCCGAACGGACTGCTCGCCTGCGGCGGGGACCTCGAGCCGGGAACGCTGCTGGCGGCGTATCGTGCGGGCATCTTTCCCTGGCCGGACCATGACGGCCGGCTGCTCTGGTGGTCTCCCGACCCCCGCGCGGTGCTTCCCCTGGAGGGCTTTCACGAGTCGCGCAGCCTGCGCCGCCGCCGCCGCCGGGCCGGCTTCCAGGTCACGCTCGACCACGCCTGCGACGAGGTCCTGGCGGGGTGCGCCGACCGGCCCGGCGGCACGTGGATCAGCGCGGAAATGCGCGCCGCGTACCTGGCGCTTCACGATCTCGGCTGGGTGCACAGCGCGGAGGTGTGGAGCGAGGAGCGGCTGGTCGGCGGCCTCTACGGCGTGGCGATCGGCGGGCTGTTCGCGGCCGAGTCGATGTTTCATCGCGCCACCGACGCCTCGAAGATCGCCCTCGCCGCGGTGGTCGAGCGGCTGCGCGCCCGCGGGTTCTCGCTGCTCGACGTGCAGTTCCTCACGCCGCACCTGGCCTCGCTCGGGGCGCGCGAGATTCCGCGGCGCGAGTACCTCGCGGCCCTGTCCGCGGCGATTGCTTCACCGGCCGCCTTCTGAGAGGCTGGGGCGCCTCGATGGCGCATGCGGAGCTGACACGGGAGATCGCCGAAGGCCCTTCCGGAGCCCGCATTGGCGCGTTCTTCGACGTCGATCGCACGCTGGTGGCCGGGTTTTCGGTCGCCGAGTTCATCCGCGAGGCGATCGTCAGCGGCCGTATGCGCCCCGCCGAGGTCCTCGACACCGCCGCCGCGATCGCTCAGTTCCAGCTCGGCCGGATCGGTTTCTCCTCGTTCGTCGCCGGCACGTCGATCTCGTTGAAGGGCGCCCCGGAGGCGGAATTCGCCGAGATCGGCGAGCGCGTGTTCCGCGACCGGCTCGCCGCCAGCGTTTACCCCGAGTCGCGCGCGCTGGTGCAGGCCCACCTGAAGCAGGGTCACAGCGTGGCGGTGGTCTCGTCCGCCACGCGCTATCAGATCGAACCGCTGGCTCGCGACCTCGGGATCCGCCACGTGCTGTGCACGCGCCTCGAGGTCGAGCGGGGCCGCTTCACCGGCGCGGTCTTGAAGCCGACGTGCTACGGCGAGGGCAAGGCGACCGCGGCCCGCGGCTTCGCCGCCGCGCACGGCGTCGATCTCGAGCACAGCTACTTCTACACCGACAGCGACGAGGACCTGCCGTTGCTGGCGATCGTCGGCCGCCCCCGCCCGACGAACCCGAACGGGCGGCTTCGCGAGATCGCCGTCAAGCGCGGCTGGCCGGTCCGCCGGTTCACCAGCCGCGGCACGCTCGGCCCGACCGAGATCCTGCGCACCTCGCTGGCCGTCGGCGGGCTGGTCCCCTCGCTGCTGCTCGGCCTGCCGGCGTTCCTGCTCGACGGTTCGTGGCGGCGCGCGGTGAACGTGGCGGCCACCGTCTGGGGCGAGATCGGCACGGCGCTCGCCGGCATCGACGTGCAGGTCGAGGGAGAAGAGCACCTCTGGTCACACCGCCCCGC
>JACPRU010000070.1 GCA_016189835.1 Deltaproteobacteria bacterium
CGTGCAGGTGTGCCGGCCGGAACGCGTGGCGACCGAGCGCGGCGAGGAGCTTGCCGGTGGGACCTGCCTTCGGGATCTCGTAGGCCGCGGGCACCTCGGTCCGAACCTCGATGCGCCCCTGCTCGTCCGTGCGGAGCCGTCCGCGGAGGTTCCACCGCGGTTCCGGATAGTCGAACCGCGAATAGCGCCCGGTGGCGTCGGCCTGCCAGAGATCCAGCTCCGCGCCATCGAGGGGCCTGCCCTCGGTGGAGCGGACGGATCCGGAAAAGCAGAGAACCTGCCCGGGCTCGTCCTCGCGCTGGGGCAGGACGTAGGGGCGCGCGAGCTGCGGCGCCCCGACCACGTAGTACGGACCCTCGAGGCAGCTTTCGGTCCCCGGCCCATCCCCGTGGCTCACCTCGTCGACCATGGTTTCGAGAAACACGTCGAGAAGGAGGGGGATCTCCCCGGCGCGGCCGACCTCCGCGAGGAACGCGAGCGCGCGATGGTACTCGGCGTACGCGATGCGCCGCCTCCGGATCAAGGCCCGCAGCTCGCCGACTAGCTCGTCGAAGATCGCCTCGAGCCGTGCGCTGCCGGCAGCGGCGTCCGTTCCCGGAACGTTGCTCGGCTGAGCCCGCCGATCCGTGGACGCTCGAGACGAGGCTCGGTCTCTTCAGGATCGAGCGGGAGGCTTCCAAGACGGCGTACCTGAGTCCGCTCGTGCGCGTGAATCTCGGCCTGCCGCCGAACCTCGAGGTCGTGTCGGAATTCCAGTACGGCGCCGACCAGGACGAGGTCGACGACGCGGCACTCGGCCTAAAGTGGGTGCCGATCCTCGGAAAGCTCAGCGCCGGCATCGAAACACTGGCCCTCCTGCCGAATGCCGCGGGGAACGAGCCGGGCATCGAGTCGCTGCTCCTCCTCACGGGTCGGCGCGAGCGGCTCCGCGCTCATTTGAACGCCGGCGGATTCTACGACCCGCGGCCGCAAGACACGGAGAGCGGTTGGAAGGCGGGCTCCATCCTGGAAATCCGCTTCGACCGCTTCCGGCCCGGCCTGGAAGTCTTCGCCAAGGACTCGAACGCCGGCGAGGCGCAGGTCATCGCCGGGCCCGGTCTCATCTTCGACGCGGGAGCCTTCGACGTGCGCGCCGGGATCCACTTCGGCCTCACCCGCTCCGCCGCCGACTCGAGCTTCGGCTTATGGCTGACGAGGGCGATCCCTCTCCCTGCACGACCGTCGCAGGAGCCGTAGTCTTGTCGAGTAAGGCGGCGGGCCAAGTACGGCGAGTTTGGCCGCACGCAAAGCCGATGAACGCCAGCGAGCTGATTCGTTTGGAATGTCGACGGACGATTGATCGGGCGCGGCCGGCGACGCGTTGTTCGCCGCCGTCGCGACTCCATTCGAGCTCGTCAGAACTTTTCTTTGAAGGGCCGGACGTCCAGCTCCTGGGTCCAGGCGCTGGGATCCTGGTGCGCCACGTGCCAGAAGCTCTCCGCGATCGCAGCCGGACTGAGCATGTCCTCGGGCTTCAGATCCGGACGAAGCTTGTGAATGAACGGCATGTCGATTGCGCCGTCGACGTTGACGTAGGCGACGTGAACGCCCTGCGGCCCCAAGTCGCGCGCCATCACCTGCGCCAAGCCGCGCAGCGCGAACTTGGCCGGCCCGAACGCCGCGGAGGTCGGGAACGGGCGCGTCCCGGCGGTGGCGCCGGTGAAGATGATCGTGCCGCGCCCCTTGCCGAGCATCGCCGGAACCACTTCCTGCGAGCACAGGAACGCGCCGAACGCGTTCACTCGCCAGGTGGTTTCGAAGGTACTCGGCTTCGTCTCCATGAGCCGCCCGAACGGGCGCATCGCCGCGTTGTAGAGCAGCACGTCGACCCGGCCGAGCTCGTTTCGGGTGCGCTCGAATGCCGAGCGAATCTCCTCGGGCTTGCTCACGTCGACCGCGACGGGGATCGCTCGTGCGCCGCCGGCCTCGATTTCCCTCGCGAATTGCTCGAGCTTCCCCGCGTCCCGCGCCATCAGCGCCACCGCATACTCGGCCGCGAATCGCCGCGCGAGCGCGGCACCGAGACCCGCGCCGACTCCAACCACCACGGCGACGGCTCTTGTCCCCCGAGCGGCCATGCCCGTCATCTCCCTGCGGCGCGGTGAAGCGCCTCCTCGACCCAGCCGAGCCGATCGTTGCCCCAAAACATCTCGTCGCCGACGAAGAAGGCCGGGGCCCCGAAGACACCACGCTCGACCGCCTCGTCGGTATTGCGCCGCAGCCGGTCTTTCGTCTCTTGCTCCCCGATCGCCTCGATCAATTCGTCGGCATCGATCGCGGCCCGGCGCATCAGGTCGCGGAACGTCGCTTCGTCTCCGAGATCCAGGGGAGCGCCCCACACCGCGCGGAAGACCGCACCGTGATAGGCGTCGAAGACGCCGATCCTCTGGCTCGCAACGGCGCCTCGCATCAGCCGCAGAGTGTTGGCGCGAAAGGCGAACGGGTTGGGCTCGAACGGCACGCCGTAGCGCTTCGCCCAACGCTCCAGCTCGAGCGCCATGTACGCCCCCTTCGCCGCGACCGCCATCGGCGAGGTGTTCCCCGCCGCCTTCAGGACCGCGCCGAGCAGCATCGGCCGATGGACGAGCGCCGCGCCGGTGCGCTTCGCGATCTCCGCAAGCTGCGTATCGGCGAGATAGCTGAACGGACTTCCGTAGTCGAAGAAGAACTCCAAGACGTGCTCCACGGCGTTGCCTTTCGGGCGGTCTCTTCGGTCAGCGGCTACGCATCACGCCCTTCCCACGCTCGCTCGATCTTCGTCCAGTATGGTTCCACATCGGGGGCGCCGCAGCAGCTAGCCGACCTGCGCGAGGCCCAGCCGGCCGCGCCAGCGATGCTCGAGCACCTGCCGCACCGCCAGCGACGGGGGCGAGCCGAGCGCGGGGTCGGCGCGCAGGAAAGACTCGGCCTCGCGCCTCGCCTCCTCGAGGAGGCGCACGTCGCGCACCAGGTTGGCGGCGCGGAAGTCGGGCAGCCCCGACTGCCGCAGCCCGAGCAGCTCGCCCGGTCCGCGCGTCTCGAGGTCGGCCTCGGCGATGCGCGCGCCGCTGGTCTCGCGCTCGAGGAGCCGCAGGCGCTCGTCGCCCGCCGCGCCCGCGCGCCCGCTCGACACCAGCACGCAGAGCGAGCGCTCGGCGCCGCGGCCCACCCGGCCGCGCAGCTGATGGAGCTGGGCGAGCCCGAACTGCTCGGCGTGATCGACGACCATGACGGTCGCGTTCGGCACGTCGATGCCGACCTCGATCACGGTGGTGGCGACGAGCAGCTGGTGATCGCCCGCCAGGAAGCGGCGCATCACCGCCTCCTTCTCCTCGGCCTTCATCTGTCCGTGCAGCAGCGCGAGGCGGTAGCCGCGGAACGCGCCCGTGGCGAGCTCGCGGGCCATCGCCTTGGCGCTGCGCAGGTCCGTCGCCTCGCTCTCCTCGATCAGCGGGAACACGAGATACGCCTGGCGGCCGGCGTCGAGCTGCCGGCGCACGCGCTCGTAGACGCGCTCGCGGTCGCGCTCGCGCACGACCCGCGTCTCGATCGGCCGGCGGCCCGGCGGCAGCTCGTCGAGGAACGACAGCTCGAGATCGCCGTACAGCGTCATCGCCAGCGTGCGCGGGATCGGCGTCGCCGTCATCAACAGAACGTCCGGGTTCTCGCCGAGGCCCTTCAAGCGCTTGCGCTGCAGGACGCCGAAGCGGTGCTGCTCGTCGATGATGCCGAGGCCGAGGCGCGCGAAGCGCACGCCCTCCTGGATGATGGCGTGGGTGCCGACGAGAAAGCGTACGGCGCCCTCCGCGAGCCCCGCGTGGACGGCCTGGCGCGCCCGCGGGCGCAGCCGCGCGGTGAGCAGCACCGGCTCGACGCCGAGCGGCGCCAGCCAGCCGGCAACCGTCGCGTGGTGCTGCTCGGCGAGAATCTCGGTCGGCGCCATCAGCGCCGCCTGGTAGCCGCACTCGATCGCGCCGAGCGCGGCGAGCACCGCGACCACGGTCTTGCCGCTGCCGACGTCGCCCTGCACCAGGCGGTTCATCGGATGCGGCGCCGCCATGTCGCGGCCGATCTCGACGAGCACGCGCCGCTGCGCGCCGGTCAGCCGAAACGGCAGCCGCTCGCGCAGGCGGCGCGCCAGCTCGCCGCGCGGCCGGAACGAGATCCCCGGCTCGGCGGCGATCGAATGCTTGCGCAGCATCATGCCGAGCTCGAGGAAGAACAGCTCGTCGAAGACGATCGAGCGGTGCGCGAGCGAGCGGCGCTCCGCGAGCTCGACGACGTCGGCGTCGCGCTCCGGCTCGTGCACCTCGCGAAAGGCACGAGCCAGGTCTTCGAGGCGCTGGCGCCGGGCGACCGCCGGCGGCAGCGCGCTCGGCACGCGCTCGCCGATCTCGGCGCGGGCGGCCGCGACGATCTTGCGCATCGCGCCGACCGACATCTCGGTCGGCTTCTCGTAGATCGGCACGATGCGTCCGAGCTCCCCCTCCTCGCCCTCGAGCACGTCGACCTCGGGATGGATCATCTGGCGCCGCCCGTAGCCGGTCTCGACCTTGCCGTGCGCGACGATGCGCACGCCGGGCCTGAGCTTCTGCGCGAAGTACGCCGTCTGATGGAACCAGGTGAGCGTGAGCACGCCGCCGCCGTCGCCGGCCTTCACCTCGAAGATGCGGCGGCGCCTGCGGCCCGCGTACGACGTCCCCGCGGCGAGGATCTCCGCCGCCACCGTCGCCTCGCCGCCCGGCACGAGCTGTGCGATCGGCGTGAGCGAGCGGCGGTCCTCGTAGCGAAACGGCAGGTGATAGAGGAGGTCCTCGATCGTGCCGAGGCCGAAGCGGGCGAGCTGCTCGGCGCGCCTCGGCCCGACGCCCTTGAGGAATTGCGCCGGAGCGGCGAGCAAGCCGAGGGCCGCGCCGACGTCGCCGAGCGCCGGCTCGTAGCCGACGGCGGGAGGCTCGGCGAGCGGCTGCTTCAGCCGCTCGACCTCGCGCAGGCCCTCTTCGGCGCGGCGCTGCCACGCCGCCTCGGCGTCGAGCGGGAACTCCGCGAGCAGCGCCCGCAGCCGTCCGAGCGCCGCGCGGTCGGTGCCGCCCTCGGCGGCCGCGCGGTCGATCAGCGCGAGGATCCGCTGCGTGGGCAGCGCGTTCGGCGCCAGGCGGCGCGGATGCGCCGTGGCGAGATAGCGCAGCGGCGGCTCGACGATGCGCAGCAGCTCGTCGACGGCGGGGGGGGTCGGGGCGGGCATGAAGCGGACGGTGGACCTCAGGGGCCGCCGAGCGCGACCGCGACGACGCGCGCGAACCGCGACGGAGCCTCGTCCTGCGAGCCCCGCGCCGCACGCGCTCTCAACGGCATGGCACGAACCGGACGGCGCTCAGCGACTCCTCGATCACCTGCCGCAAGCAATCGAGCGCCTCGTCGATCTCCGCGGCGGTGTTGTCCACCCCCAGCGAGAAGCGCAGCGCGCAGTGGGCCTGCTCGGCGCTCAGCCCCAGGGCGAGCAGCGCGTGGGAGGGGTCGGGCGAGCCCGACTGACAGGCGGAGCCGGAGGAGAGAGCCACGCCCTTGCGGTCGAGCTTCAGCACCAGCGACTCGCCCCGCAGGCCGGGCAGCGTCACGTTGAGCGTGTTGGGCAGCCGCCGCTGGCGGTGGCCGTTGGCGCGGGCGCCGTCCACCAGCTCGCCGACGCCCTGCTCCAGCCGGTCGCGCAGGCGGGCGACCTCGGTCATGCGCGGCAGTTCCCGCAGGGCCCGCTCCGCCGCCTGGGCGAAGCCGACGATGCCGGCCACGTTTTCGGTGCCGGCGCGCCGGCCGCCCTCCTGATGGCCGCCGGCGATCAGCGGCGCGACCTGCACGCCCTTGCGCACGAACAGGGCGCCCACGCCCTTGGGCGCGTGGATCTTGTGGCCGGATACCGAGAGCAGGTCCACGCCGAGTTCCTCCACGTCCACCGCGATCTTGCCGAGCGCCTGGACCGCGTCGCTGTGAAACAACGCGCCCTGCTCATGGGCGATGGCCGCCAGCTCGGCGATCGGCTGGATGGCGCCCACCTCGTTGTTGGCCAGCATGACGGAGACCAGGATGGTGTCGTCGCGCAGCGCCGCCGCCAGCGCCCGGGGCTCCACCAGCCCCTCTCGGCTCACCGGTAGGTAGGTGACGACGAAGCCCTCCTGCTCCAACGTCCGGCAGGCGGCGAGCACGGCCGGATGCTCGAACGCCGAGGTGACGATGTGCCGCCCCTTTTCCCGGTTGGCGTAGGCGACGCCCTTGAGCGCCAGGTTGTCGGCCTCGGAGCCGCCGCCGGTGAAGATGATCCGGCGGGCGGTGCAGTTGAGCGCCTGGGCGATGCTGCGCCGGGCGGCGTCGAGCGCCTCGCGCGCCCGTGCGCCCACGCCGTGGATGCTCGACGGATTGCCGTAGCCCTCCTTGAGGAACGGCAGCATCGCCTCGAGCACTTCCGGGCTGACCGGCGTGGTGGCGTTGTGATCGAGGTAGATGACTCGCCGCGGCGTTTCCGACCTGGATCGCGGAGCGGACCCTTCGCGGCTCCCGGGAGGACGGGGATCGCGCTCGGCGGCACGGCTCGGCCCGACACCGGCGGCCTCCATCGCCTCCGGCTCCTGCGAGTGGGCCGGCTCGCTCGCCGCCGCGCCGCGCGCTCGGCTCTTCGCCCGTACCGGCGTCACCTCGCAGAGCAGCGACTTGTAGACCGGGAAACCCGAGATCGGGTCGTAACGGCCGAGATCGGTGAGGTCGTTGACGCTGCAGCTCTGCCAGGCCTCGGGCCCCACGGGGCCCCCGCCGCCCATGTTCGCGTCGATGGTGCCGGGCGCGATGTCGGCCGTGACCTCGGCCCGGAAGCGGACCCGGCCGCGCAGCGTGCTCACGTAGACCGGATCGCCGCTCGCGATGCCGCGGCGGCTCGCGTCGGCCGTGCTGATCAGCACCTCGGGCTCGGCCGCCAGCCGGGCCAGCCCCTCGATGCCGTGGTGCTGGGAGCGGAAATCGGTCCTGGTCCTGGAGCCGGAATTGAAGACCAGGGGAAACTCGCGGGCCAGCTCCGGCGCCGCCAGCGGCCCCTCCTTGGGTTCGGTGTAGACCGGCAGGGCGTCGTAGCCGTGTTCGGCGAGAATGCTCGAGGCGATCTCGAACTTGCCCGACGGCGTGTCGAAGCCGGGCCTGCCGTCGGCGCGCAACAGGCCCTTCTCCCACTTTTCGTATTGCATCATGACCGTCGGCACGCTCACCGCGCCGCCGGCGGCGCGCACTTCCTCCAGGGTGAAGCCGCTGCCCTCGAGAGCGTGGCGGAGCAGCTCGTCCTCGCTCCGGGGATAGAGGTGGCCGTAACCCAGGCGCCGCGCCAGTTCCGCTAGGATGAGGAAGTCGCTGCGCGCCTCGCCCACCGGCTCGATCAGCCGCTCGCGGATGCGGAACATCGGGCCATAAACCATGTACGAGGTATTCTCGTAGCCGGTGGTGGCCGGCAGCACGATGTCGGCGTAAGCGGCATCGGCGGTCAGCTGCCGATCGATGGTCACCAGGAAGTCGAGGCTCGCCAGAGTGCGGCGCCAGATCTCGGGCTGAGGCCAGGCGGTGAGCATCGAGCCGCCCAGGATGATCAAGCTCTTGATCGGATAGGGCCGGCCCTCCAGCACCGCCTCGGGCAGGGCGATCGCGTGGGATTCGCCCCGGTAGAGACTGTAGACGGGGAAGCGGTCGCGGCCGATCGCGCGCTTGACGTCGGGGTTGGCGACGGCGCCGTCCTTGTTGATGGGAAAGCCGTTCTGCCGCATGCGGAAGACACGGCCGCCGGGCACGTCGAGCTGGCCGGCCAGCGCCCACAGGATCATGGTGGCGCGAATCGCCTGCACGCCGCTGTCGGAGTACTCGAGGCCGGTGTACATCACCGGGCTGGCGCCGCGGGCGGCGGCGATGCGCCGCGCCAGGCCGCGGATGGTCTGCGCCGGCACCCAGGTGATCTGCTCCGCCGCTTCGGGACGGAAGTGCTGCACGTAGCCGGCCAGCTCCTCGAAGCCCACGGTCCACTGCTCGACGAATTGCTCGTCGTAGAGGTCTTCCTCGATCAAGACGT
Source organism: Deltaproteobacteria bacterium (assembly GCA_016189835.1). Taxonomy (GTDB): domain Bacteria; phylum Desulfobacterota; class Binatia; order JACPRU01; family JACPRU01; genus JACPRU01. Next base: position 8,111 of record JACPRU010000070.1, read on the forward strand.
GAATCATGGCGAGCGCCAGGGCGCCGTCGCTGCCCGGCCGGATCGGCACCCATTCGGCCCCCGCCTCGCGGGCGGTGCCGTTGCGGCGCGGGTCGATCACCACGACCTCGGCGCCGCGCCGCCGCGCTGCGAGAATCTGGCGGTGCACGAGCGGGGGGGAGTCGGTGGCCGGATTCGCGCCCCAGACGACGATCAGCTCCGCCTGCTCGAGGTCGGAATCCATGTCGATCAGCATGCCGCCCATGGTGACGTGCGGGGCGATCATCGCGTAGGAGACGTAACAGAGTGCGCCCACGCCGAAGGTGTTGGGCGAGCCGAACGGGAAGAGCACGCTGGAGGCCGAGGAGACCGCCGCATCCCGGGGCTGGAAGACGTCGCAGAGGGCGAGGTCGAAGCTGCCCCGGCCGGTGTAGATGCCGCAAGCCTGAGCGCCGAACTCGGCCTTGGCGGCCTGCAGGCGCGCGGCGATGGCGGCCATGGCGTCGTTCCAGGAGACGGGTTCGAACTCGTAGCTGCCTTTGGGCCCAACGCGCCGGAGCGGCCGGCTCAGGCGGTGGCGGGAGTAGACCATCTCGGGCGAGTGCTCGCCGAGCTTGCAGATCATGCCCAGGGGGTGGTCCGGCTGGGCGCTCACCCGGATGAGCCGGCCCTCGCCTAGTTCGGCCTCGACCCAGCAGCCGGCCGGGCAGATGCCGCAGAGGGTCGCGAAGCGGCCGGTCCGACCGCGGCGTGGCCCCGAGAGCGGCCGCGACGCCGCCGCTTCCGCCCAATCGGCGTTGCGGTCCGCGTCAGACAAAAGGCGGCTCCTCGCAGGGCGACGTCGGAACGCTCACCGACGAGGCGTGAGGCGCATCTTCTGCGGGCGCGAGCGAGGGATTCACCGGGCCTGGTTGCGCGCCGACCTGCGGCGCCGGACAGAGACTACCACGCGGAAACTCCGGCGTTGCAACCCGCGCCCGCCCCTCGCCAGCGTCTCGCCTCGCACGTCGACCCGCGAATGCGCTAGAACGGCCTCCTGACGATCGCGAAAGAAAGGGAGGACAGAGCCATGTCGTTCAAGGTGACGAAGATCGACGTGTGGTCCGGCGAGATCCAAGACCAGCCGGGCGGCCTGGCGGGCGTTCTTCGACAGCTCGCCGACGCCAACGCGGATCTCGAGATGGTCGTGGCGCGCCGCCAGCCCGACAAGCCGGGGACGGGGATCGTCTTTCTCGCTCCGGTGAAGGGGCGCAAGGCGACCGTGGCAGCCGCCGTGGCGGGCTTGAACCCCTCGCCCGACGTGGCCGCGTTGCGCGTCGAGGGGACGAACCGCCCCGGGCTCGGCGCCAAGATGACCGGCGCGATCGCCGACTGCGGCGTCAACCTGCGCGGCCTCTCCGCCGCCGTGCTCGGCAGCCGGTTCGTCGTCTTCCTGGCCTTCGACGCCGCCGCGGACGCGGACAAGGCGGCGAAGGCGATCAAGGCCGCCGCCGCGGCGAAGGCCGCGAGGAAGAAGTCGAGCAAGCGCTAGTCGCCCCGGCCTGCTGCCGGCGAGCGTACCGGGCGGGCGTGCGACACGGCGGCGGCCGGCGCGAGCCATCGCTCGAGCCTCGGATGAGCACCACCGCGCCGACGTGTCGCGGGGCTCACCGAGGCGCGGGCGGCGTGACCGACCGCCGCGCGCTTCGCGCCGCCGCGGTCTTCGAGGCGCCCGCGCTCACGGATCGGCGCTCGGGAAGAAGCCCGCGTGGAACGTGCCGCTGCGGTCCTCCGCCGCGCAGCGGCCGGCGAGCAGCGGATCCGCCGCGTCGGCGCAGCAAGGATCTCGATCTCCGCAGGCGAGGCCCTCGAACAGCACGCGCGCGAGGCGGTCTTGGCCGGCGACGGAGGGGTGGAAGCAGTCGCAGCACGACAGATCCTCGGCGTCGAACCGCGCCCGCCAGGGCGCGTCGCTGAAGACGACCTCGACGCCCGGCGCCCTGGTCGCTCCGCCGACCGCCTCGCCGCCGACCCGCAGGAGCGGCGAGGCGCCGCCGGCCGGGACCGCCGCGTACTCGCCCGCGACCCTCGCCAGGACGTCCCGGTAGGCCGCAGCCGTTTCGTAAGCCGAGGCGACGCGCGTCTCGGAGCAGTCCGCCGTGAGCGAGCCGCAGATGCCCGGTTCGTCGCCCAGCCCGCGCGCGGCCGCGGTCGCCCACAGCTCCTGGCAGCTGCCGACCCCGGGCCGGCAGGGGGCCTTGCCGGCGTGGGCGCACAGCAGCGACACCCGGACCAGGGCGGCGACACCGATGCGCAGCGCGGGGACGCCGATCAGCGCGTCGAGGCCCTTGCGCAGCTCGCGCTCGAAGGCCGCCGGGGTCGTGCGGCAGTGGTTGCGCGGATCCTCGTCGGCGCCGTTCGGGCAGCTCGCCCGCTGCCGCTCGACGGTCCCGGCACAGACGTCGTTGTGTCCGAGGAGCACGGTCACGTAGCGCGGCTGCGGCTGGCCGGCGAGGAAGCCCGCCGCCGCACGGCTCAGGCCGGCGAACTCGGTGAGCATCCGGGCGCCCGAGAGAGCCGCATTCGGCTCCGCCCGCACGATCGGCCTCCCTTGCAGGCACTCGAGCCTTTCCGCGTGGCTGAAGACGCCTTCGCCGCCGGCGCCGCAGAGGTCCGCTCCGTGGGTCACCCCGGTGGACCAGTTGCGCCGCTCGAGATCCGAGTCCGGACAGGCCTCGCCCTCCGAGGTGGAATTGAAGCCCTTCGATATGCTGTCGCCGACGGCGTCCATCGCGGCGACGTCGGCCTGCACGCGGGGGACCGGACTGTCGGCGCCGCCCCCCGCGCAGCCGGCGGCGAGCACGGCGCCGAGCAGGCTGCCCGCCGCGGCGGCGAGCCGTCGGCTGCGCGAGCGTTTCTCCGCGATGATCCTCACGCCGACTCCCTGCGACCCGGATCCACGCCGTCTCCTTGGCGCGGCACGCCCCAACCGAACGGCAGTCGCGCGCCGAGACCTCGTATCTCACATCTTCGTGTAAACCAGCGAAGTCGTGCTCTAGCGGCTAGACCCCGAGGCGTCGGCACTCCGACCCCGCGGCTCGAGTTGCTGCCAAATTCGACCAGCACGAGCGTTCGTCGGCGTCCCGTTGCCTCCGACCACTCGCGCCAAAGCGTGACGTCGCGGACATGTCGCACGATGTCGCTTGAGAGCACCGCATGTTCGCTGCCACCGTCCGAGCGAACGTCACTCGGCGAGAAAGGAGCCAACATGGTGATCACGGCAACTGAGATTCCCACTGTCGGTCATTCTGCCCGTCTGCCGAACCGTCGTGAAGGTCGCCGGACTCGAGGCGAAACCGTCCTACCCGGAAGAGGTACGAAGACGAGGCCGAGACATCCTCTCGCGAGAGCGGCGATGCTCGCCGGAGTGCTCTTCCTCGCGGGCTGCTCCTTTCCCGCCTTCACCAATCACCAAGGCCTCTCGACCTCGGACCAACCGGTCGCGACCCTCAGGCACCGGACATTCAGCTGCCCGTTTTGCGTCGACCGGATTCGGCTAGAAGGAGGCTCGACTCCCGTCTACGATGTGAAGCGAGATGGCGAGGTGAGCGAGTTCAAGCTGACGCCAGGATGGTACGTCATCAGCTACGCCTACAAATCACACACAAGGCTCCGAATCGATCGGACAAGCAGGCTTCAGTTGCGGTCCGGACGCACGTATCGAGTCAGGGCACAGCTATGTGATGCTCACCTCCCACTCGAATTCTTCTTCGGCTGCCGAGGACATTACTCATGGAGCGAAGTTTGGACAGGGACGATGTGGATAGAGGACGAGGCAACGGGGGAGGTCGTGGCTGGAGAGAAGTGGCGTTGAGGCCTCGCGGTAGCGCTCGCGCGTGAGCTCCTCTAGACGCTCGATCCCGGACTCGCCGCGGAGTGGTAGTCCTGCAGCGCCCGCACCGACAGGGCTCCGCGCTGCAGCATCTCGATGCCCTCGGCGGCGGCTTCGGCGCCCGCCACGGTCGTGAAGTACGGCAGCTGGCGCTCGAGCGCGGTGCGGCGGATCGAGAACGAATCGAGCGAGGCGGCGGCGCCCTCGGGCGTGTTGATCACCAGGGCGATCGCGCCGCTCTCCAGCGCGTCGACGATGTGCGGGCTGCCCTCGCGAACCTTGTTGACCCGCTCGACGCGGAGCCCGGCGCGCCGCAGGTGGGCCGCCGTGCCGTCGGTGGCGAGCAGCGAGAAGCCGCAGGCGGCGAGCCGCCGGGCGATCGCCACCGTGGCCGGCTTGTCGGCGTCGAGCACCGAGACGAACACCGTGCCGGACAGCGGCAGCACGGTGCCGGCGCCGATCTGCGCCTTGGCGAACGACATGCCGAACGACCCGTCGATGCCCATCACCTCGCCCGTCGACTTCATCTCCGGCCCGAGCAGCGTGTCGACGCCCGGGAACTTGAGGAACGGGAACACCGCCTCCTTGACGCTCACGTGCTTGGGGATGATCTCGCCGGTGACGCCGAGGGCGCGGAGCTTCCGCCCGACCATCACCCGCGCGGCGATCTTGGCGAGCGGCCGGCCGGTCGCCTTGGAGACGAACGGCACGGTGCGCGAGGCGCGCGGATTGACCTCGAGGATGTAGACGACCGACTCCTTGACCGCGAACTGCACGTTCATCAGGCCGACCACGCCGAGCTCGCGCGCCAGCGCCACGGTCTGGCGGCGGATCTCGTCCTGCACCGCCGCCGGGATCGACTTCGGCGGCAGGCTGCAGGCGCTGTCGCCGGAGTGCACGCCGGCGCGCTCGATGTGCTCCATGACGCCGCCCACCACCACGTCCTCGCCGTCGGCGACCGCATCGACGTCGACCTCGATGGCCTCCTCGAGGAAATCGTCGATCAGCACCGGATGCTCGGGCGAGACGCGCACCGCCTCGCGCATGTAGCGCTCGAGGTCTTCCCGGCGATAGACGATCTCCATCGCCCGGCCGCCGAGCACGTAGGAAGGCCGCACCAGCACCGGGTAGCCGATGCGCTCGGCGACGGCGACCGCCTCCGCCGCGGAGCGCGCCAGGCCGTTGACCGGCCGCAACAGATCGAGCTTCGCCAGCACCTGTTCGAAGCGCTCGCGGTCCTCGGCGCGGTCGATCGAGTCCGGCGAGGTGCCGAGAATCTTCACGCCGGCCTGCTCGAGCGGTACGGCGAGCTTCAGCGGCGTCTGGCCGCCGAACTGCACGATCACGCCCTCGGGATTCTCGCGGTGCACGATCTCCAGCACGTCCTCCAGCGTGAGCGGCTCGAAGAACAGCTTGTCCGAGGTGTCGTAGTCGGTGGAGACGGTCTCCGGGTTGCAGTTCACCATCAGCGTCTCGAAGCCGTCCTCGCGCAGAGCGAACGCGGCGTGCACGCAGCAGTAGTCGAACTCGATCCCCTGGCCGATGCGGTTCGGACCGCCGCCGAGGATCATCACCTTGCGCTTGCCCCGGGCGCCGAGCAGCCCCGACTCGTCCTCGCCCTCGTACGTGGAGTAGAGATACGGCGTGTGCGCGGCGAACTCGGCGCCGCAGGTGTCGACGGTCTTGTAGACCGCGCGCACGCCGAGCGCGACGCGCCGGGCGCGGATCTCGGCCTCGCTCTCGCCGCGCAGCTCGGCGAGGCGGCGGTCGGAGAAGCCCATGCGCTTCCAGGCGCGCAGCCGCCCGGCGTCGAGCGGCCCGGAATCGGCGGCGATCCCGTCCTCCTCGGCGATGATGCGGCGGACGTTCTCGAGGAACCACGGGTCGATCCCGGTGAGCGCGGAGACCTCCTCGGTGGTGAGCCCGCGGCGGTAGGCGTCGCCGAGATACCACAGCCGCCGGGCGTTCGGCGTGCGCAGCTTCGCCTCGAGATCGGCTCGCGACAGGGCCTCGGAGCCCTCCGGCTCGAAGCCGTAGCGGTCGACCTCGAGCGAGCGGATCGCCTTCTGCAGCGACTCCCGGAACGTGCGGCCGATCGCCATCGCCTCGCCGACCGACTTCATCTGCGGTCCGAGCACGTCCTTCGCCTGGCGGAACTTCTCGAACGTGAAGCGCGGGATCTTCGTCACCACGTAGTCGATGGTCGGCTCGAACGAGGCCGGCGTCTCGCGCGTGATGTCGTTGGGGATCTCGTCGAGCGTGTAGCCGACGGCGAGCTTGGCCGCGATCTTGGCGATCGGAAAGCCGGTCGCCTTGCTGGCCAGCGCCGAGGAGCGCGACACCCGCGGGTTCATCTCGATCACCACCAGCCGGCCGGTGCGTGGGTGCACCGCGAACTGGATGTTCGACCCGCCGGTGTCGACGCCGATCGCGCGGATGATCGCCAGCGCCGCCTGGCGCATGATCTGGTATTCCTTGTCGGTCAGCGTCTGCGCCGGCGCCACGGTGATCGAGTCGCCGGTGTGCACGCCCATCGGATCGAAGTTCTCGATCGAGCAGATGATGACGACGTTGTCGGCGCGGTCGCGCATCACCTCGAGCTCGAACTCCTTCCAGCCGGCGATCGACTCCTCGATCAGCACCTGCGAGATCGGCGAGGACGCGAGGCCCCAGCGCACGACCTCCGCGAACTCCCGAGGGGTTTCCGCGATCCCTCCCCCGGTGCCGCCGAGCGTGCGCGAGGGGCGGACGATCGCCGGAAGCCCGACGCGCTTCATCACCTCCATCGCCGCGAGGTCGGTCGTCGCCCAGCCGCTCCTCGGCAGGTCGAGGCCGATCGACGTCATGATCTCCTTGAACAGGTCGCGGTCCTCGGCCTTGCGGATCGCCTCGACGCTCGCGCCGATCAGCTCGACGCCGTAGCGCTCGAGCGCGCCGCGCTCGGCGAGCGCCAGCGCGAGGTTCAGGCCGGTCTGGCCGCCGACGGTCGGCAAGAGCGCGTCGGGCCGCTCGGCGGCGATGATCTTCTCGACCACCTCGGGGGTGATCGGCTCGACGTAGGTGCGGTCGGCGAACTCCGGGTCGGTCATGATCGTCGCCGGGTTCGAGTTGACGAGCACGACGCGGTAGCCCTCTTCCTTCAGCGCCTTGCAGGCCTGCGTGCCCGAATAGTCGAACTCGCAGGCCTGGCCGATGACGATCGGACCGGCGCCGACGATGAGGATGGTCTTCAGGTCGTCGCGTTTCGGCATCGTCTCAATCCCGACCGGCGAAAAGGGGTCGGGAGTCTTTTCCCGTCGCGAGCGGCTCCCGATGGGCAAGCGCGAGGTAAAGACTCCCGACCCCGTTTCGCCGCACGTTCACATCTCCCCCGTGTCGATCAGAAGCATGAACCTCTGGAACAGGTAGTTGGCGTCGTGCGGACCCGGCGACGCTTCGGGGTGGTACTGGACGGAGAACGCCCGCTGGGCGGGGACGCGCAGCCCCTCCACGGTGCGGTCGTTCAGATTGACGTGCGTCAGCTCGGCCAGGCCCTTCAGCGAATCGACGTCGACGGCGAAGCCGTGGTTCTGCGCGGTGATCTCGACCTTGCGGGTGGTCAGGTCCATCACCGGCTGGTTGCCGCCGTGATGGCCGAACTTGAGATTGTAGGTCTTGCCGCCGAGCGCGAGGCCGAGAATCTGGTGGCCGAGGCAGATGCCGAGCAGCGGCTTCTTGCCGACCAGCTTGGCGACGTTGTCGATCGCGTAGTCGACCGCGTCGGGATCGCCCGGGCCGTTGGAGAGGAAGACGCCGTCGGGGCGCATGTCGAGCACGTCCTCGGCGGGCGTGGCGGCGGGCACGACGCGCACCCGGCAGCCGGCCGAGGCGAGGTTCCGCAGGATGTTCCACTTGATCCCGTAGTCGTAAGCGACGACGAAGCGGCCGGCGTCGGCCACCGTCTGGTAGCCGCCGTCGAGCTTCCACAGCCCCTGGTGCCAGTCGTAGGGCGCCGCGCAGGTCACCTCGCGCACCAGATCGCGGCCGACCAGCGTCGGGTGCTCGCGCGCCTTGCGGACCAGGCGCTCGGCGTCGAGGTCGGCCGTCGAGATCACCCCGGTCTGCGCGCCGCTCGTGCGCAGGCGGCGCACCAGCGCCCGCGTGTCGATGCCGCCGATGCCGACGATGCCGCAGCGAGCGAGGTAGTCGCCGAGCGACTCGCGGGAGCGCCAGTTGCTCGGCTCGGCCCAGTACTCGCGGACGATGAAGCCGTCGACGAACGGGCGGCGGGACTCGACGTCCTCGGGGTTGATGCCGACGTTGCCGATCTCGGTGTAGGTCATGCACACGAGCTGGCCGCGGTAGGAGGGATCGGTGAGGATCTCCTGGTAGCCGGTCATCGAGGTGTTGAACACCACCTCGCCGGCGGTCTCGCCCTCGGCGCCGAACGAACCGCCGCGAAAGACGGTTCCGTCGGCGAGCGCGAGGATCGCGGGCCGGGCGCCGCTCATCCGTCCCTCCGCTCGCTCGCCGCCGTCGAGTGCTCGTAGACGACGCGCCCGGCGACGATCGTGCAACTCGCCCGGCCCTTCATCGCCCATCCCAGGAACGGGCTGTTCTTGCTCTTCGAGCGCAGTCCCGCGGCCTCGACCGTCCACTCGGCGTCGGGGTCGATCAGCACCACGTCCGCCGGAGCCCCCGCGCGCAGCGTTCCGCCGGCGACGCCGAGGATCTCGGCGGGCGCCGTCGACAGCCGGCGCACCCACCGCGCCGGGTCGAGCACGCGCTGTTCGACCAGGCGCAGCGACAGCGCCAACGCCGTCTCGAGGCCGACGACGCCGAAGGCCGCGGCCTCGAACTCGACCGCCTTCTCGTCGCGGTGGTGCGGCGCGTGGTCGGTGGCGATCGCGTCGATCGTGCCGTCCGCCAGGCCCTCGGCGAGCGCCCGGCGGTCGTCGGCGGTGCGCAGCGGCGGCTTCATCTTGGCGTTGCCGTCGTACTCGGCGACCGCCTCGTCGGTGAGCGTCAAGTGGTGCGGCGTGACCTCGGCGGTGACGCGCACGCCGCGCGCCTTGGCGGCGCGCACCAGCTCCACCGTGCCGCGCGTGCTCGCGTGCGCGACGTGCAGCCGTCCGCCGGTCAGCTGCGCGAGCAGCAGATCGCGGCCGACCATGGCCTCCTCCGCCGCCGCCGGGATGCCCTTCAGGCCGAGGCGGTGCGACGTCGCCCCTTCGTGCATCGCGCCGCCCGCGCACAGCCCGGGATCCTCGGCGTGGTCGATCACCGCGATGCCGAACATCCGGCAGTACTCGAGCGCGTGCCGCATCAGCGCCGCGTCGGCGACCGGCTGGCCGTCGTCGGAGACCGCGACGATGCCGGCCGCGCGCATCTCGCCGATCTCCGCGAGACGCTCGCCGCGCAGTCCTTGCGAGACGGCTCCGATCGGATGCACCCGCGCCAGGGCGGCCGCGGCGGCGCGCTCGAGGATGAAGCGGGTGACCGCGGCGCTGTCGTTCACCGGATCGGTGTTGGCCATGCACGCCACCGCCGTGAAGCCGCCGGCGACCGCGGCGGCGGCGCCGCTCGCCACCGTCTCCTTGTACTCGTATCCCGGCTCGCGCAGGTGGCAGTGGAGATCGATGAGCCCCGGCACGACCCAGCGCCCGCGCGCGTCGATGCGCCGCTCAACCGGCGCCGAGCGGAACGCCCCCGGCTTGTCGACGGCGCGCACGACGCCGCCGTCGAGCAGCAGATCGTGGCGGCCGTCGAGCCCGGCCGCCGGATCGATCAGCCTCCCGCCCTCGATCGCGATCGCCCCGTCGGTCTTCACGATGACGCCCTCTCCTCCGCCTCGCGCTCCGGCTCGCCGCGCCCGCGTGCGGCGAGCAGATAGAGCAGCGCCATGCGCACGGCGACGCCGTTCGTCACCTGGTCGAGGATCAGCGAGTAGGGCCCGTCGGCCACCTCGCTCGAGATCTCGATGCCGCGATTCATCGGACCCGGGTGCAGGATCACCACGTCGGGCTTGGCGTCGGCGAGCGCCGCGCGATCGAGGCCGAAGAGCCGCGAGTACTCCTCGACGGAGGGAAAGTAGTTCGCGCCCTGCCGCTCGTGCTGGATGCGCAGCATCATCACCACGTCGGCGCCGGCGATCCCGGTCTTCAGGTCGTGGTGGATCGACACGCCCGAGCCGCCGAAGCCCTCGGGCACGAGCGTCGGCGGTCCGACCAGGCGCACGCGCGCGCCGAGCGCCCGCAGGCCGTGCAGGTTCGAGCGCGCCACCCGGCTGTGCAGCACGTCGCCGACGATCGCCACCTCGAGCCCCTCGATCCGCCCCTTCTTCTCGCGGATCGTGAACAGGTCGAGCAGCGCCTGCGTGGGGTGCTCGTGGGCGCCGTCGCCGGCGTTGATCACCGGGCTCGACACCGCCCGCGCGAGCAGATGCGGCGCGCCGGAGGCGGGATGGCGGATGACGATCGCGTCGGGCCGCATGGCCTCGAGGTTGCGCGCCGTGTCGGCGAGGGTCTCGCCCTTCTGCGCGCTCGAGGTGGCGGCGGAGATGTTGATGGTGTCGGCGGACAGCCGCTTCGCGGCGATCTCGAACGAGGTGCGCGTGCGCGTGCTGGCCTCGTAGAAGAGGTTGATCACGGTCTTGCCGCGCAGCGTCGGCACCTTCTTGATGTCGCGCTCGGAGATCTCGACGAACGATTGGGCGGTGTCGAGGACGTGGACGATCTCCTCGGCGGGAAGGCCTTCGAGGCCGAGCAGGTGTCGCTGCGTGAACGGCATGGCGGCTCTAGATGGTCGGGTGCGCCGCTGCGGATCCGCTCACGCTCCCGTTGGTCGCGGCTTTCGCTCTACCGGCCCCGGCGCTCTGCCGTTCTTGCAACGCGACAGCCACTGAGCCGCTTGCGCTCCCGTTGGTCGCGGCTTCCGCTCTACCGGCCCCGGCGCTCTGCCGTTCTTGCAACGCGACAGCCATTCAGCCTTCCAGGATCACGTCGTCGACGCCGTCCACCTCGGCGAGCCTCACCTGCACCTGCTGGCCTCGCGAGGTCGGCAGGTTCTTGCCGACGTAGTCGGCGCGGATCGGCAGCTCGCGGTGGCCGCGGTCGATCATCACCGCGAGCTGGATGCTCTCGGGGCGACCGAAGTCCATCAGCGCGTCCATCGCCGCGCGGATCGTCCGGCCGGTGTAGAGCACGTCGTCGATCAGCACGATCTTCCTGCCTTCGATCGAGAACGCGATCTCGGTGTCCTGCACCTGCGGGGTCTGATCCCCGCGCGAGAGATCGTCGCGATAGAGCGTGATGTCGACGATGCCGCGCGGCACGTCGACGCCCTCGATCGCGCGGATCGCCGCGGCGATGCGGTCGGCGAGGTGTACCCCGCGCGAGCGGATGCCGATCAGGGCGAGGCCGCCGGTGCCCTTGTTGCGCTCGAGGATCTCGTGGGCGATGCGCGTGATCGCGCGCCGCACGGCGTCGGCGTCGAGCACGGTCACGACCTTGGCGGGAGTGGTTCGGCCGCTCATCGTTCGTCCCCGGCGCGGCGGCGGGCGAAAAAAAACGCCCCCCGGGGCCTCCGGGCAGGCGCGTGACGACCTGGGTGATCTTTTCGCTTCATCAGACCTTCCTGGTCTCGCGGGACCAGCTTAAAGGCTCACGGTGCGTTATACGGCGGCGGAGCGGAAAGTCAACGTCGTCGGTCGATTCGATCGCGTCCTATTC
>JACPRU010000069.1 GCA_016189835.1 Deltaproteobacteria bacterium
CCCGTGGGGCCGCGGTCTCCTCCGAAGCCGCCCTCGCCGCGCGCGAACGCCCCGAACACGTTCTTGAACAGCAGCGTGCCCTTGGCGTCGACCGTCTCGGTCTCGACGACCACCAGCGCGCCCTTGATCTTGTCGTAGACCGCCCGGACCGTCGGCGTGGTGGTGAGCTTGCCCGAGGTCGGAATCGGCGCGTGAATCCCGATCCGCTGCTCGCCGTGCAGCACCCGCATCGGGTTCACGTCCAGCGCCGCCCCCATGGCGAACAGCGCGGGGAACGCCGGGATCACCGCGAACGTCGGCAGCACCTTGAGGTTCTGCTCGTAGACGAACGGGAGATCGTCGACGCCGCAGCCGACGGCGAGAGCGTAGAGCATCACGTCCTTCTCGGAATACTCGTACACGGAGGGCTCGAGCTTCTTGCCGATCACGCTCAGATCGACGGGCATGGGGTCTCCTTGTCGCTCACCGATCGCGAGGCACGAGCCGGGGGCGGCTCACTTCGGCAAGCCGAGAATGCGCTCGGCGATGATGTTGCGGTTCACCTCGGACGTGCCGCCGGCGATGGTCAGCGCGGGCGAGCGCAGGATGCTCTGCAGCCAGCGGCCGCGGTCGAGCGCGAACGGCGAGTCCTTTTCCACGAGCGCCTGCGGGCCGGCGAGCTCGACGGCGAACCGGGCCATGCGCTGGGTCAGCTCGGTCGCGGCCAGCTTGCCGATCGACCCTTCGGGACCGGGCGGCGCCCCCTTCAGGCGCTTGGTCAAGCTGCGCAGGCCGTTCAGCTTGCGCGCCTGGACCTCGATCGCGAACTGCGCGAGCTGCTGCCGTACGTAGCCGTCCTTCGATGCCGGCCGACCGTCTCGCCGCACGCGGCGGGCCAGCTCGAGGAGGTGGTCGATGATCTGCTCCGAGCCGAGCTCACCGATGCCCGCGCGCTCGTGCATGAGCGTGGTGATCAGCACCTGCCAGCCGGCGTTCAGCGGTCCCAGCAGATTGGCCTTGGGGACCCGCACGTCTTCGAAGAAGATCTCGTTGAACTCCGCCTCGCCGGTGATCTGCCGCAGCGGTCGCACGGTGACGCCGGGGCTCTGCACGTCGACCAACAGGCACGACAGCCCCTGGTGCTGGATCGCCTCGGTATCGGTGCGCACGAACAGCTGGATCCACCGCGAGCGGTGCGCGAGCGTCGTCCACACCTTCTGCCCGTTCACGACGAAGTCGTCGCCGTCGGGGATCGCGCGGCATTGCAGCGACGCCAGATCGGAGCCCGACCCGGGCTCGGAGAGCCCTTCGCACCAGATCTCGTCGCCGGAGAGGATGTTTCGCAGGTGGCGCTGCTTCTGCTCCTCGGTTCCCCAGTGCATGATCGCCGGCCCGGCCATCATGACGCCGAGCACGTTGCAGCCCGCGGGGAGCTTGCGGCGCCCCAGCTCCTGGTTGAAGATGATCTGCTCCATCAGGGTGGCGCCGCGACCGCCGTACTCCTTCGGCCACGAAAGGCCGATCCAGCCCCCGGCGTAGAGCGTCTTGTGCCAGTCGACGAGCCGCTGCCACTCGGCGTCGTCGGTCAGAGCGCCGGGCTCGAGCCGCGCGCGGCGCCGCGGCTGATGCCAGCCGAGCCACGCCCGCACTTGCTTGCGAAACCGTTGCTCTTCTGGCGTGTAATCGAAGTCCATCGGGTGCCTCCCGGCGAAAGCCAGCAAATCGCGCGGCGGGGCTCCCCGTCAAGAACCGAGAGCCGAACGCCTTGTCCGCTCGCATGCTGCTCCGCGCCTTTTGCGCCTTCCTGTGGCTCGCGCCGCCGGCGCCGGCCGAGGCGGGCGAGCCGCCCGGGGCGAGCGAGGTCGCCGGGCGAAGCGCCGCGCCGCTGCTCGGGCGGCCCACGGCGTCCATCCGCGTCTTCGCGTTTCGCTCCGGCCTGCCGAGACCGATCCCGTTCCAGGTCGACGAGCGCGACCGACGCCACCACTGGGCGGACGATTTCGGCAGCCAGCCGGTGCGCGACGAGACGCCGGGCGTCTTCGACGAAAACGACGTCGTGGCGTTCATGAACCGCGACCTCGGCGAGCCGGGAGACGCGGCGAAGCTGTCCGTCGCGGCTCCGGCGTGGATCGAGGTGCGGGTCGGGCCGCCGGAGGCGCCGCTCGGCTACGTGTACGTCGCCTCGCTCGACCCCGCGCCGCCGCCGGCCGAGGATCTCCCCGATTACTCCCGCTACGACCCGGCGACCGACCAGGTGTTCGCCGACCGCTATACCGTCCGCTTCGGCGGCCCCCTGCCGACCTACCTGGCGATCGTCCGCCAGCAGGGCGAGGCCGGCCCGAACGTGCTGAACGGCGTACGCGCGCACGGCGAGGCCCGCATTCTCGCCGGCCTGTTCCGTCTCGTGCGCAGCGAGAAGGACCTGCTGTACGCGATCCAGGGATATCGCGACGGACCGGTGCGCGCGATCCGCTCGGCCAAGTACTGGATCCGTCTCCCGCTGGGCTTCAAGGCGCGCGGCCGGGTCGAGCTGCTCTTCTATCGCGACTTCGTGGAGGCGCGGGCGCGGGTGAACATCCGCATCCCACCACGCCTGGTTCCCGCCGACGGCGATCTCACCGCATACTTCGACTTTCGCGACTTCTCCGGGGCGCGGGTGATCGGGCCGGGAGGGGCGCCGGCGGATCTCGTCGACGGGCTGATGACGGCCGCCAAGCGATCGTTCACCGACCGAGCGGTGCGCTGGTCGGCGCTGGCGCTGCCGGGCGGGCAGACCTTCCTGCTCACCGTGCGCCTCGAGGGCTCGCTGCAGCGGCTCGACCAGCGGCTCTACCTCGACGACTCGGCCGATCCCGCGCGCGGCAAGCCGGGGTTCGGCTTCCGCCTCTCCGGCATCAACCGGCTCGACACCGGCGAGCAGGAGCTGGCGGTTGCCGCGATGATTCTCGATACCGGCGCAGAGTCGGAGGTCTCGGCGGCGGCGAGCCTGCTGCTCGACCCCCCGCGGCCCGCTGTCACCGTGCTGAAGGCGCCGGCTCCGGACGCCGTGCAGCCGGCCCGCTAGCGCGAGCACCGCCGCGTAGAAGCCGCCCGGTGTCGCGGTCAGTCGCTAGCACATCGGCGAAAAGGGGTCGGGAGTCTTTTGCCGGAGCCGCGCTTCGCAAGAAAAGACTCCCGACCCCTTTTTCGAACTGCGAGTGGCTCGAAAGGGGTCACGGGCCGTCTCCATTCACTGCATCGGAGTGCTTCACGAGCCGGCCGGTGAGCCGCGGGGCGGCCGGAAGGTCGGCCGCGGCAAATGGCCGATGCTCGCGGTTCCGGGTCGACCAGGGCCGTAGCGGGCAGGCGCCGTCCCGCACGGGAGGCCCGGTCCCTTTCGTCCCCCAATCACGATTCTTGGCCCGGCAGTTGCACCGGGATCTTGAAGTCGCTGCACAAGGCGCGGTCCAGAGGTTCCGTATGGGGCTCACGTACTCGACGTTGCGTCCGATCGTCACGAACCCGCACGACTGGGTGCTCGGGAAGATCCTCGAGCTGCGCGCGCACACGCACGGAGATAAGCCCTTCCTTCAGTACATGGAGGAGCCTCCCGTCACCTTCGCCGAGGTGAATCGGATCGTGAACCGGGTCGCTCATGGGCTCGCCGCGCTCGGCGTCCGCAAGGGCGATCGCGTGCTGCTGATGCTACCGAACTGCCTCGAATACCTCTATGTCTGGTGGGCGGCAAACAAGCTCGGTGCCATCGAGGTGCCGGTCAACAACGCTTACAAGGGCTATTTCCTGGAGCACGTGGCGAACAACTCGGGCGCCAAGGTGATGGTGGTCGACCAGAGCCTCCTCGACCGGGTCCGATTCAGCGAGGAGCGTCTGCAGCACCTCGAGCACGTCGTCGTTTATCGCGGCGCGGAGGGCGCCGCGGAGGCCGTATCGCTGCGCCGGCTGCGCACGTCGGCGATCGAGCAGCTGTACTCCTCGGAGAATTCGACCCCCGACGTCGACGTTCGTCACCACGACCTTTCCGCGATCATGTACACCTCGGGGACGACCGGCCCCTCCAAAGGCGTGATGATGCCTCATGCCCAGTGTCATTTCTTCTCCGAGGAGGACGTGAGCGTCGTCCGCCTGACGGAGGCCGACGTTTACTACACCTGCAACCCCTTCTTTCACGCCAACGCCCAGTTGCTGACGATCTACCCCTGCCTGATCGCCGGTGCCTCGGCGGTGATCTACCCCTACTTCAGCGCCAGCGAGTGGCTCCAGCAGGTCCGCAAGTGCCGGGCCACGGTGGCGAATTTCCTCGGCGTCATGATGGACTTCGTCTACCGGCAGCCCGCGCGCCCGGATGACGCCGACAACGACCTGCGCGTCTTGTTCGCGGCGCCCACGCCGCCCACGATCGTCGAGGATTTCAAGCGGCGCTTCGGGGTCGAGGCGACCGTGGAGGCGTACGGCATGACGGAAATCTGCCTGCCGGTGTTGCTGCCCTACGGCGAGTACCGTCCTGGAGCGGCGGGGAAGGTCGTCGGCGACTGGTTCGAGGTGAAGCTCGTCGACTCGCAGACCGACGAGGAGCTGCCTCTCGGGCAGATCGGCGAGGTCGTCGTGCGGCACAAGCAGCCGCGGATGCTCAACGCCGGCTATTTCGGAATGCCGGACAAGACCGCCGAGGCCTACCGCAACCTCTGGTTCCACACCGGTGACGCGCTGCGGCTGGACGAGGACGGCTTCTTCTACTTCGTCGACCGCGTGAAGGACGCGCTGCGCCGGCGCGGCGAGAACATTTCCTCCTACGAAGTGGAGGCGGTGATCAACGACCATCCGGCGGTCGCCGAGTCGGCGGTCATCGCGGTCAAGTCCGAGGTGCCCGGCGGCGAGGACGAGGTGAAGGCCTGCCTGGTCCTGCGTGAACGATCCAAGCTCAGCCCCGAGGACATCCTACGGTGGTGCGAGGAGCGCATGCCCTACTTCGCGGTGCCGCGCTACGTCGAGTTCGTCGCCGCGCTGCCGAAGACGCCGAATCTCAAGATCCAGAAGCACCGACTGCGGGAGGACGGCGTGACCGCCGGGACGTGGGACCGCGTGAAGGAGGGGTTCCGGCTCGAGGAGGAGATCCTACGACAGGCTCGCAAAGAGGCTCGCAAACAACCGAGTCAGGAGTGACTCGAGGCCAGCAGCGCAAGTCGCTTACGGAGGTTCATCATGGCGGAGAGTGAATCGCTCGACATCAACGAACTCGCCACGCGCACCGACCGGCTCGAGGTTCGCACCCAGTACGATCTCGATCCCGCGGACTACCGCGAGCTGTTCCACAACAGCCACGAGTGCTTCATGGCGCACGTCAGCAAGGACGGTTACCCCATGATCAGCCCCATGTGGTACACCGTGCTCGACGACCAGATCTACATGACGACGATCCGGGACCTGCGGCAAAAGACCGCCGCCCTGATCCGCAACCCCAAGATGTCGGTCGTCCTCACGAACTTCAGCCTTCCCGTGGAGCGGGTGAAGGCGGCGTTGAACGAGATCACCGAGTTCCCGACCTCGATCATCAACCGCTATCTGATCACCTGCTCGCGGATCGAGAACATCAAGGCGATCCTCATCAAGGCGCACGGCGAAGTCTCCGACGACCGCGATCTGCGCGCTCGGGTTCATCACGCCCTCATCGACAAGTACTACGCCAACGAGCCCAAGGAGCAGCGCGAGGTCATCGTCAAGGCGGTGGACACGCCGAACCGCGTGATCATCCGCGTGGTGCCGATCCGGATCTGGCACTGGGATCTCGGCAAGATGTTCACCGCGGCCAGCCACGGGCCGGCGAAGGGCTGAGACCATGGCCGCAGGATCCTACGCCCTCGCCTTCAGCCCCGGGCGGATCGGCAACCTGGAGATCAAGAACCGGCTCATGAACGGGCCGGCGATCCCGAACTTCTCCCGGCGCAGCGGCGAGATCACCGAGCGCGAGATCGACTACTACGAGGAGAAGGCCAAGGGCGGTTTCGGCGCGGTGTTCGTTTCGGGGACCTCGGTCAACGACACCACGGCTCGCTCCTTCACGAACCAGCCCGGCATCCAGCGCGACGAATTGATTCCGGGATGGAAAAAGCTCGCCGCGGCCATCCGCCGCCACGGCGCGAAGTGCGGGGTGCAGATCTTCCATCCCGGGCGACAGAACCATCCGAAGTACTGCGGATCCGGCGCGGTGCCCGAGGCCCCTTCCGCGATTCCCTGCCCGATGGAGTCGCAGGTGCCCGGCTATCGCGTGGTCGAGATGACCGTGGAACGGATCCGCGAGGTGATCGACGAATACGCGCGCGCGGCGCGCCGGGTGCGCGAGGCGGGCTTCGACTACGTGGAGGTGCACGCGGCGCACGGCTACCTCCCCATGCAGTTCCTCTCCCCGCTCACCAACGCGCGCCGAGACGAGTATGGCGGAAGCTTCGCCAACCGCACGCGCTTCATCCGCGAGCTGTGCGCGGCGATCCGGCGCGAGGCGGGAGCGGACTTCCCCGTCGGCATGCGCTTCAGCGCCGACGAGCTCGTCGAGGGCGGCCTGCGCATCGAGGACACGGTCGAATACGCCTCGCTCCTCGAGGAGCTCGGCTGCGCTTACCTCAGCGTGAGCGCCGGGATGTACGTGCCCTCGGGCCTCTACGCCATGATCGCCGGATCCTACAGCCCGCCCGGCCACCTCGAGCCGCTCGCGGGGGCGATCCGCGAGGCCGTGGAGGTTCCCATCCTGCAATACGGCGGCATCACCTCGGTGGCGGGCGCGGAGCGCCTCCTCCAGGACGGCACCGCCGACTTCGTGATCATGAACCGCGCGAGCATCGCCGACCCTCACATCGTGCGCAAGACCCGGGAGGGCCGCGAGGACGGCGTTCGCGCGTGCATCCGCTGCAACAACGGCTGCGTCGACCGCTTGTTCGCCATGCGGGACATCACCTGCACGATGAACCCCGAGCTGGGCCGAGAGCGCGAGTTCGCCGAAGCGCTCGAGCGCGGCGCCCGGCGCCGCAAGCGCGTCGTGGTGGTCGGCGGCGGGCCGGCGGGAATGGCGTGCTCGAAATACGCGCGGCTCATGGGGCACGAGGTCACGCTTCTCGAGCGCGAGACCGAGCTCGGCGGGCTCGTCCGGTTCAGCTCGCGGGGCCCCGGCCGGGCGGAGTGGGACGAGGTCACCCGCTACTACGAGCGCGAGGTCGAGCGCCTCGGCGTCGAGGTCCGCCTCGGCAGCGAAGCCACCGCGGATCTGGTGCGCTCCCTGGCGCCGGACGCGGTCGTGGTGGCGACCGGATCGCGGTTTCACTGTCCGGGCGGCATCCGCGGCCTGCGCGCCGCGGACGGCCGGCTGGCGGCGAACGTCGCCTTCCTTCCGGACGTGATGCAGGGCAAGGCGGCGGTCGGCCAGCGGGTGGTGATCGTGGGAGGCAACCACATGGGCGTGCAGGCCGCGCGCCTGCTTTCCGAGGCGGGACGGGACGTCACCATCGTCGAGGCGCGTCCCGAGCCGAACCAGGATCTCGACGGCTTCATCAACTGGTTCGGCTTCCTGCTTCCCGACCTCGAGCGCAGGCGAGTGCGCCTACTCACCCATTCCTTCGCCGTGGCCGTCACCGGCGCGGGCGTGCTCGTGGAGTCGAGCGGCGACATGCCGCCGCTGTTCGCGGTCGGTCCACTGCGCACCGTCGACACCGAGGCCACGATTCCTTGCGACACGCTGGTCGTGGGCACCGGGCGCAGCTCGCGGTCGGAAGTCTTCGAGGCCCTGCAGGGAACCGTGCCGGAGCTCGTCCTGATCGGCGACGCCGCCAAGCCGCGCTGGACCTACACCGCCATCGGCGAGGGAGCGACCGCAGGAATCGCCCTGTAGCCCGTCGCCGGCGTCCTGCGCTCGAAGAAGGGCCGCCGTGCCGAAAACGCATCCCCGGGGATCGACCTTCCCGGTGCGCCCCGAGAGAGGAAAACATGAAGCTCGACGACGTGCTCTACGAGAAACGAGACCAAGTCGCCTGGATCACCCTGAACCGTCCGGACCGTCTCAACGCGTTCGACTTCAAGACGATCGCCGAGCTCGGCGTGGCCCTCGACGAGGTCGGCCGTGACCGCGGCATAGGAGTGGTGGTGCTCACCGGCGGCGGCGATCGCGCTTTTTGCGCCGGCGGCTATCTCGGCGATCTCGCCGGCTCCGAGCTCGACCGCGACAAGGTGTACTCGCTCTTCCAGAGCGCGTTCGAGACGCTCCTGCGCATCCGCCGCCTGCCCCAGCCCGTCATCGCCGCCGTCAACGGATTCGCCGTCGGGGGAGGCAACGAGCTGGTCGTGGCCTGCGACCTGGCCGTGGCCTCGGAGCGGGCGATCTTCGGTCAGACCGGTCCGAGAATCGGCAGCGCCCCGGTGATCGGCGGAACGAACATGCTCGGCCTGCAGATCGGCGACAAGAAGGCGAAGGAGGTCTGCTTTCTCTGTCGCCAGTACACCGCCGCCCAGGCGCTCGAGATGGGCTGGGTCAACGCGGTAGTCCCGCACGAGCGCTTGCGCGAGGAAGTCGAGCGCTGGTGCGAGGAGATTCTCGACAAGAGCCCGCTGTATCTGGAGATCGCGAAGATCTCCTCCAACGTGTGGTGGAACCTGCTCTATCCGGGCTTCCTCTCCGACCTGCAGATGCTGCGTCAGGCGGTCGGGTCGCCGCAGATGCTGGAAGGCGCCACGGCGTTCCTGGAGGGGCGCAAGCCCGACTTCCGGAAATTCCGCACCCGGACCGGCGAGCCCTGAGCGCGGCACCGGCGCGGCATCGGCGCGCCGCGCTTCCCGGCCGACGCCGCGGGCGGCGGAATCTCGTCCGCCGTCAGCTCGCGGCAGCGAGGCCCGCCGCGAGCGCGTCGCGCTCGATCGGGAACAGACGCAGCGGCCCGGCCGGCCGCGGCGCCGAGAACGTCACCGCCACGATGCTCTTGATGTTGCGCTCGAGGTCGCCGAGCTCGTCGACGGCGAGGCCTCCGTCCAGGACGCGCCCCATGTACAGGTCGCCGCGGACCTCGAGCAGCTCGAGGTAGGCGGGATCTCCGACCTTGAACGCGGGCCGATGGGCGACCTTGCCCTCGGTATACTGCCGTCGCATCTCGGTACCGAGCTTGAGACCGACGAAGATCTTTCGTTCGGGGTCGACTCTCATGAAACCGGCACTGCTCACGGGACGCAGGGCATCTCCCGCAAACTACGCTTCGAGCCGCGGGCCTGTCAAATCCCGGGTGTCATTGCTCCGGGCGTTCGAAAAAGGGGTCGGGAGTCTTTTTGCGAAGCCCCCTTTCGGGCCGTTCCGGCAAAAGACTCCCGACCCCTTTTTTCGGGCCGGGCACCGGAGCCGTCGCTCATCCGCTCTTGGTCGTGAAGGCCTTGAGCAAATCGATCGGCACCGGAAACAGCGTCGTCGAGTTGTTCTCGGTGGCGATCTCGCGCAGCGTCTGCAGATAGCGCAGCGTCAGCGCCGCCGGCTCGCGGCTGAGGATCGCCGCGGCCTCGGCGAGTTTCTGCGCCGCCTGCTGCTCGCCCTCCGCGTTGATGACCTTGGCGCGGCGCTCGCGCTCGGCCTCCGCCTGCTTGGCGATCGCCCGCTGCATCTCCTGCGGCAGGTCGATCTGCTTGACCTCGACCTTGGTCACCTTGATGCCCCAGGGGTCGGTGTCGGCGTCGAGGATCGTCTGGATCTTCTCGTTGATGCGATCGCGCTCGGCGAGCAGGTCGTCGAGCTCGGCCTGTCCGCAGACGCTGCGCAACGTGGTCTGCGAGAGCTGCGAGGTGGCGAACATGTAGTTCTCGACGTTGACCAGCGCCTTGTTGGGATCGAGCACGCGGAAGTAGACGACCGCGTTGACCTTCACGGAAACGTTGTCGCGGGTGATCACGTCCTGCGGTGGGACGTCCATGGCGACGATCCGCAGGTCCATGCGCACCGCCCGCTCGATCACCGGAATGATCAGCACCAGACCGGGGCCGCGCGCCGCCACGAGGCGCCCCAGCCGGAACACGACCACCCGCTGGTACTCGTTGACGATGTTGACGCTCATCCACAAGAAGACCAGCGCCAGGACGACGATCCATCCGAAGAAGCCGAACGCCATCAGACCCTCCTTCGCGGCGCCACGACCAGCCGCAAGCCGTCGATCGCCACCACCTCGACCGCCGTCCCCGCCTCCGCCGAGCCGCCGTCGCGCAGCTCGGCGTCCCACAGCTCTCCCATCAGCGCGACCTTGCCGCACGGCTCGAGCCGGCGGCGCACGACGCCGGTCGCCCCGATCATCGCCTCTCGGCCGGAGGCGACCGGACTATGCTGGCTCTTCGCCACCAGCGTGCCGACTCCGAGCAGCAGCGCGGCGAACCCGACGGCGGTCGCGGCGATCACGCCGCGGTTCACCACCAGGCCCGGCGCCTCCCCGGTGTGGAACAGGAGGAGCGATCCCGCGAGCAGACAGAGCAGTCCGCCGATGCCGAGCGCGCCGAAGCTCGGCACGAACAGCTCCGCGACGAGCAGGATCACGCCGAGACCGAACAGCGCCACGCCCGTCCAGTTGACCGGCACGATCGAGAAGCCGATCGCCGCGAGCAACAGGCAGATGGCGCCGGTGACCCCCGGGGCCACGACCCCCGGATGGGTGAACTCGACGTACAGCGCCGCCAGGCCGCCCACCAGCAGCAGGAAGATCACCGTGGGCTGTGCGAGAAAGAAGTAGAAGCGCTGCTCGCTCGTCATCTCCACGTCGTGGAACACCGGGTCCGCCGTGCGCAGCCGCACGCTCGTCTCGCCGACCCTCACCTCGCGGCCGTCGATCGCCGCCATCAACGTCTGGCGGGACGGCGCGATCAGGTCGATGACCTTCTTCTCGAGCGCGATTTCCGCGGTGATCGACGCGCTGTCGCGCACCGCCTCCGCCGCCCACGACACGTTGCGGCCGCGCTGCGAGGCGATCGCCTCGATCAGCGAGACGGCGTAGTTCTCGACCTTCTTCTCCATCGTCAGATTCGGCTTGTCGCTCGGCAGCAGCGTGACCGGATGCGCGGCACCGATGGTGGTGCCCGGCGCCATGGCGGCCACGTGGCCGGCGAGCGTGACGAACGTTCCCGCCGAGGTCGCGCCCGCCCCGCTCGGCGAGACGTAGACGATCACCGGCACCCGGGCGCCGAGAATCGCCTGCACGAGGTCCTTGGTGGTGTCGAGCGAACCGCCCGGCGTGTCGAGCTCGAGCAACACGGCATCGGCGCGCTCGCGCTCGGCTTGCTGGAGGGCGATGTGCAGGTACTCGAGCACGGGCGTGAAGATCGGGCCGCGCACCTCCATCGTGTAGACGTGCGAAGCCGCGGCCGGCGTGGCGAGAGCCAGCAGCAGTACCCAGATCCGCAACGGCTTCACGGCCGCAGTATCCTACGCAGCCGACGAAAACCCAAGCATGCGCGCCGGGCCGGCGTCGCGCCGTTCATCGTCGCGAACGATCAGCCGCCCGCCGACGGCGCCTTGGCGGGAACGTGGTTCAGCGCGCCGCGGCGCCGCGCGCCAGCCGATCGACCGCTTCCTCGATGCCGATGCGCGCGAGCTCGTCGGCGGTCAGCCATCGCGGGCCGCCGCGCAGCACGCCCCACAGGTTCCACAGGTTGTAGGCGAGCGGCTCCTGCGTGAACGTGTACTCCGCCCGCCACGCCGCCTGCTTCCGGCCGGCCGGAGTCGCCAGGACCTGCACGGACACCGAGGCGGGCTCGCTGATGCCGTAATCGCTCCCCACGCGCTCGCGGTAGTGCGCGATCTTGGCGGTCAGCCCGGCGTCGGCCTGCACCGCCGCCGCCAGCGCTCCGGCCTTCTCCTCGGGATCTTCGGCGGCCGGGATCGCGCGCAGCGCGTCGCGCACCTGCGCCGCCGCCACGACCGACCACTGGGAATGAAGCGCGGCCGCGTCCGACAGCATCCGGCTCACCGCCGCCGGCGCCTGCGCCGCGGCGTCCCCCGCGGTCGTCGCCGAGGCGACGACCGGCAGCACCGCCACCGTGCGGATGGCGGGAAACTCGCCGCGGGCGGAGACCTTGACCGGCGGGGTCACCGCGCGGCCGCATCCCATCGCCAGGCACAGCAGTATCGCCAGGCGCTTCACGGCTCCACCTTGATGGACAGCTCGCGCAGCTGCCTCGCGTCCACCTCGCTCGGCGCCTCGGTCATCAGGCAGACCGCCCGTTGCGTCTTCGGAAACGCGATCACGTCGCGGATCGAGGTCGCCCCGCACAGCAGCATGGCCAGGCGGTCGAGGCCGAGAGCGATGCCGCCGTGCGGCGGCGCGCCGAATCCCAGCGCGTCGAGCAGGAAGCCGAACTGCGCGCGCGCGTTCGATTCCGAGATGCCGAGCGCGCCGAACACGCGACTCTGCACGTCGGGACGGTGGATTCGAATCGAGCCGCCGCCGAGCTCGCAGCCGTTCAGCACGAGGTCGTAGGCCTGCGCGCGAACCCGCTCGGGGTGCGGCTCGAGATCCGCCAGGTCCTCCTCGCGAGGCGCGGTGAAGGGATGATGGACCGCCCCCCAGCGCTTCTCCTCGTCGCTCCACTCGAAGAGCGGGAAGTCGGTGATCCACAGGAAGCCCCAGCGCGAGCGCTCGACGAGGCCGAGCTTGTCGCCGAGGTGCAGGCGGAGCTGGCCCGCGGCCTTGGCGGCGACGGACTCGGCGCCGGCGACGAGAAACAGCAGATCGCCGACCGCCAGGCCGGCCGCCTCGACCGCGCGGCGCTTCTCCTCGTCCGAGAGGAACTTGGCGACCGGCGACTGCCAGCCGTCGGCGTTGATGCGGATCCACACCAGGCCCTTGGCCCCGAAGCTCGGCGCCATGGCGACGAGGTCGTCGAGATCCTTGCGCGAGAACGCCTCGCCCGGAACCTTGAGCCCGCGCACCACGCCCCGCTTCTCGAGCACCTCGCGGAACACCTTGAAGCCCGATCCGGTGAAGGCCGCGGAGAAGTCGGTGATCTCCAGGCCGACGCGGGTGTCGGGCTTGTCGCTGCCGAAGCGCAGCATCGCCTCGGCGTAGGGCAGGACGGGGAACGGCGCCGCCAGCTCGACGCCGATCGTGCGCCGGAAGACCTCGATCATCAAGCCCTCGATCAGCCGGTGGATCTCCTCCGGCCGCGTGAACGACAGCTCGACGTCGACCTGCGTGAACTCGGGCTGGCGGTCGGCGCGCAAGTCCTCGTCGCGGAAGCAACGAGCGATCTGGAAGTAGCGGTCGAAGCCCGCCACCATGAGGATCTGCTTGAAGAGCTGCGGCGACTGCGGCAGCGCGTAGAACTGCCCGGGGCTCACCCGGCTCGGCACCAGGTAATCGCGGGCGCCCTCCGGCGTGCGGCGCGTGAGCATCGGGGTCTCGATCTCGAGGAAGCCCTGAGCATCGAAGTAATCGCGCACCGCTTTGGCGAGACGGTGCCGGAGCCGGAAGTTCGCCTGCATCTTCGGCCGCCGCAGGTCCAGGTAGCGGTAGCGCAGGCGCGTGGTCTCGGCGACCTCCATGTCGCCGTCGATCGGAAACGGCACGGGGCGCGTGCCGTTGAGCACCTTGAGCTCGCGGACCCGCACCTCGATCTCGCCGGTCGGCAGATTCGGGTTGCGGGTCTCGGCGGTGCGCTCCACGACCTCGCCGCACGCGGCGATGACGTACTCGGCGCGGACCTCGCCCGCCCGCTGGTGCGCGGCGCGTGCCCCCTCCGGGTTGAAGACGAGCTGAACCAGGCCGCTGCGGTCGCGCAGATCCACGAACAAGAGACCACCGTGGTCGCGCCGCGCGTGCACCCACCCCGTCAACGTGACCGTCCGCCCGACGTGCTCGCGGTGCAGCTCGCCGCAGTAGTCGCTTCGCCGCCAGTCTTCCAGACTCTCGCTCAAGGGGCTTCTCCCGTCATTGCGCTCGCCGCACCGCACGGACGATCGACGGCGCGTCGAGGGGAGCTTCGAGCTGCCGCTGTCCGCGCATATCGCGAATCACGACCGTCCCCCGCGACAGCTCCTCGTCGCCGACGATCAGCACGAACGCCGCACCGAGCTTGTCGGCCCGGCGCAGGTGGCTCTTCAGGCTCTTGCGGCCCGGCTCGATCTCCAGCCGCAGCCCTTCGCGCCGCAGCTCGCGCGCCAGGCGGAACGCGCGGGCTTCGGCAGGGTCGCCGAGCGGGGCCACGAACACGTCGAAGGGCGCCGCTGCCTCGGGCACCCGCAGCGCGAGCACCAGCCGCTCGACGCCGAGCGCGAAGCCGACGCCGGGAACGGACGGGCCGCCTAGGCTCGCCACCAGGCCGTCGTAGCGTCCGCCGCCGCCGATCGCGTTCTGCGCGCCGAGACCCTCGGCGACGATCTCGAACGCGGTGCGGCAGTAATAGTCGAGGCCGCGCACCATGCGCGGGTTGAGGGTGACCGCCACCGACTCGGCCGCGAGCAGCGCGCGTACGGTGCGAAAATGCTCGCCGCAGGCCGCGCACAGGAAATCGACCATCACCGGGGCGTCCAGCGTCCGCTCCGCATCCAGCTTGCAATCGAGGACGCGCAACGGGTTGCGCTCGATCCGCCGGTTGCAGTCGGCGCACAGCGTCTGCTTGCGCGCCTCGGCGTAGCGGCGAAGCTCCTCGCGGTACGCCGGCCGGCAGGCGGCGCAGCCGAGCGAGTTGATCTCGATCCGCGCGGTGGCCAGACCGAGCGCGGCGAAGTACTCGGCGAGCAGCACCAGCAGCTCGGCGTCGACCAGCGGGTCCTCGCGGCCGAGCACCTCGGCGCCGATCTGATGGAACTGCCGGAAGCGTCCCTTCTGCGGGCGCTCGCGGCGGAACATCGCCCCGAGATAGAACAGCTTCGACACCGGCTCTCGGCCGTGCAGCCCGTTCTCGATGTAGGCGCGGACCACCGAGGCCGTGCCTTCCGGACGCAGCGTCAGCGACGTGCCGTCGACGTCGTCGAACGTGTACATCTGCTTCTCGACGATGTCGGTGGTCTCGCCGGCCGCACGCGCGAACAGCTCCCGGCGCTCCACCGCCGGGACGCGGATTTCGGCGTATCCGTAACCGATGAGCAGCCGGCGCGCCGCTTCCTCGAGTCGGCTCCAGACCTCGGTCTCGCCGGGCAGAACGTCCCGGAATCCCTTGACGGCGTTGATTTTCATCGCTCCTGCGCGACTATGTAGCGCAATCGTGGACGTATATCACTTTCCCGCCGATCTCGCGCAAATCATCGACGACGCGGCGGGCGAGATCGGCGAGGATCCGGCGCGGCTGGCCGAGCGCGTGCTCGCGCTGTCGGACCTGTTCGTCGGCCGCGGCGATTGGCAGGGGGACTACGGCCGGAGCCCGGCGCTGCGCGAGGCCTACCTGCGCTACTACCTGCCGGTCAACGTGCCGAAGGTGCGCACGCCGCTCGCCGCCTGGCTCGCACCCGATCCCGGTCGATTCGCCGGTCGGACGCTGCGCGCGATCGATCTCGGCTCGGGTCCGGGCAGCGCGCTGCTCGGGCTCTGCGACTTCGTCCGCGGCCTGCCGCCGCCGCAGCGCCCGCAAAAGCTCGAGCTGGTCGCGCTCGACCAATCCTACGAGAATCTCAAGCACGCGCAGGCGCTGGTCGGATGCTTCGGCGCCCGGGCGGGACTCGCGGTCGAGGTGCAACCGTTGCGCCTCGATCTGGTCGCCGACCGCGCCGAGCTGTTTCCGCTGGCCGCCGCGCACGGCCGCTTCGATCTGGTGCTCGCCGCCAACGTGCTCTGCGAGATCGCGCGCGGATCCGCGGCGCACGTCGAGCGCGCGGCGGCGCTGGTGTCGGCGGCGGCCGAAGAGCTGCTCGCCGCCCGCGGCGCGCTGGTGATCGTCGAGCCCGGATTGCGCGAGACGGCGCGCGATCTTCACCGCGTGCGCGATCGACTGCTCCGCGCCGGGGTGCTGCACGTGCTCGCGCCGTGCCTGCACGAGGCCCCTTGCCCGGCGCTCGGCGCCGATCGGGACTGGTGCATCGCCGATCTCGCCTGGGAGCCGCCGCCGGCCGTGCGGGCGATCGCGCGGCGCACGGGCCTGCGCAAGGACTCGCTCAAGTTCTCCTACCTACTGCTGGCCCGCGACCCCTCCCGGGCGCCGGCGCCGACGCGCTGGCGCGTGGTGAGCGACGTCCTCGAGCTCAAAGGCGAGCGGCGCGTCTATCTCTGCGCCGACGGCCGCTGGATCGTGCTCGGACAGCTGAAGCGCGGCCGTCCACCGGCCGGCAGCGACTTCGCCCGGCTGCGCCGCGGCGATCTCGTCGAGGTCCACGGCATGGAGGCCCGCGGGTCGATCTTCCGGCTCGCCGCGCATGGAGCGATCCGCCCGATCGCTCCGCCGCCGCTCGCCCCCGCCGCCGACGGCGACCGCTGACGGCGCTTTGGGCGCCGCGGCTCTCTCTGATAGGCTGCCCACGGCGGGCGGAAGCTCGAGTCCGTCCGTATCCGAATCATGAGTCGCGAACCCGAGACGATCGGCCGCTATCGGGTGCAGCGGTCACTCGGCGCCGGCGCGATGGGCGCGGTCTACCTGGCCGAGGACCCTCTGCTCAAGCGGCCCATCGCGATCAAGATCGTGCAGGCGGTCGGCGTCTCCGCCGCCCAGGCGCGCGATCGCTTCCGGCGCGAGGCGGAGATCTCCGCCCGCCTCAACCACCCCAACGTCATCACCATCTACGACGTCGGTGAAGATGCGCAGTGGGGACCGTTCCTGGCGATGGAGTACGTCGACGGAGAGAGCCTGAGCGACCGGATCCGCGGCGGCGGGCTCGACGACGCGGCCCGCCTGCGGATCCTGGCGTTCGCCCTGCAAGGCCTCGAGGCCGCTCACGCGGCGGGCATCGTCCACCGCGACGTCAAGCCGTCGAACGTGATGGTCGGCCGCGACGGGCGCGTGAAGCTGATGGACTTCGGCATCGCGCGCGGCGAGGACACCGGACTGACCGCCACGGGAGCGGTGCTCGGCACGCCCGCGTACATGGCTCCCGAACAGTTGAAGGGTGTCACGCCTTCCGCGGTGACCGACCGCTACGCGTTCGCCGTGATGGCCTTCGAGCTGTTCACCGCGCAGCGGCCGTTCCAAGCCGACACCGCCTCGGCGATGTTCTACAGCATCGTCAACAACCCGCCGCGCATTCCCGAAGACATGCCGCCGGCTCTGGCGAGTGTCTTCCGTCGTGCGTTGGCCAAGAATCCCACCGAGCGTCCGCCGACCCTGAGGGCGTTCTTCGCGGAGTTGCTGGGCGCCACGGCCCTCGATCCGAGCGCCCGATCCCGCCTCGCCGCTATGGTCGGGGTCTCCGAACCGCCGGACGGCGCGGCCCGGTCCGAGGCGCGCGTCGATGCCGAGGTCGAGCGCGCGGCGGTGGTGACGCCGGCCGAGCTGGCGCCCGGGCTGAGCGCCGGCAAGCTGCTCGGCATCGGCGGCGCGGTCGTGCTGGCCGCCGGCGCGATCGCCGCTCTGCTCCTCTGGCCGCAAGCGCGCGAACAACCCGGCGGACGCGTCGAGCTGGCGGAGGCCGCCCCGCCTCGCTCTGCGGCAGCAGTCACACCGGGCGGCGGCGCCGCCCCGACCGCGCCGCCGCCCGCACCGACGGCCGAGACTGCGCCGACGCCGCCCCCGACGCCCGCGCCGCCGCCGACGCTCCCGCCGGCAACCGTGCCGCCCGAACCGACCCCGGAGGCCTCCCGGTCGACGGCGCCGCCGGCGGTTGCGCGGGTCGAGCGCCCGCCGGAGCCGCCCCGCCTTGCGGCGATGCCGGCGCCGCCGCTCACTTCGCGCGAGCTCGAGGACCGGATCAGGCGCGAGCTACGACGGCGCGACTTGACCCACGTCGTCGTTCGGGTCGATGAGGAGCACCGCGTGCGTCTGAAGAACCTCTCCGATTCCGACGAAGAGCGCGCGGCGCGCAGCGCGGTGGCGGCGGCCGCGCCGGAACTGCAGGTCGTCTCCGCGGAGATCCGCCAGCCTCCCGCGCCGACCGCCGCGCCCGCCTGGGGCGTCATTCACGGCGAGGGCGCGGAGCGCAGCGACTGAACTGAAAGGATGGACGAGATGAAAACTAGCATTCGAGCCCTCTGTTTCGCCCTGTGCATCCCCCTGCTCGGTTCGTGCGCGACCAGCGAGCAGACCCAACAGCTGCTCGGCGGCCTGACCGGCGCCGGCCTCGGCGCCGGCATCGGCGCCCTCGCCACGGGCGGCGACACCAAGGCCGTCCTCGCCGGGGCTGCCGCGGGCGCGGTCGTCGGCTGGGGCGTCGTCAAGCTCAGTCAGTACCACGCCGAGCGGACGCGCAGCGTCGCGGAAGAAGCCAAGGCCTACGGCTATCGCGAATCGGAGGGAACGGTGGTCAAGCTGCGCAGCGCCCGCGTGCAGCCCGAGACGCTGCGGTCCGGGGAGCGCGCCACGTTCGACATGAACTACGCCGTGCTCGCCCCGCCGAGCGCCGGGCAGGTGGCCGTCACCGAGCGATGGGATCTCAGCAAGGACGGCAAGTCGCTCTCCGAGATGCCCGCCCAGCGAGTGCGACGCGAGCCCGGCGGCTGGCGTTCCAAGGCCTCGATCGACATCCCCAAGGGCGCGGAAGCCGGAACCTACGTCGTCAAGAGCCGCGTCGAAGCCGGCTCCAGCTACGACGAACGGATCTCCACCTTCCTCGTGCGTTGATCGACTCGGGGCCGCGAATTTTCCGCTTCCGCACGCAGTCGTGAAGGGCGATGGGTCACTGCTAGCCCCGCCGAGCGAGCCCGACCGTTCTCCGGCAGCGCCGGGGCGGCGCCGCGCCCGCGCCGTCGCGCCGACTCACGGCGGCGGCCGCACCGCTCGGCGCCGACGGGCGTCGCGCGCCACGGTCTGTCTCGCCGCGCTGTGGCTCTGCGGCGGTTGCGCGCCGCGCGCCGCGCGCGGCGACGACGCCGCGCACGAGCGCGAGCGGGCGGCGGCGACCGCGCGGCGCATCGAGCTCGAGTGGCCGCTGGCGGGGTCGGGGCCGATCACCAACTACATCCAATCGCTCGGCGCCGCGCTCGGCCGGGCGAGCGGCGGTACCGAGCGGCGCTGGCGCTTCACGGTCGTGCGCGACCTCTCGACGAACGCCTTTGCGGTCGGCGACGGACGGATCTACGTGACCGAGGGGGTGGTCACGGCCTGCCAGAACGAGGCCGAGGTGGCGGCCATTCTCGCCCACGAGATGGGCCACGAGATCGCCGGGCACCTGCGGCCGGACGCGAGCCGGGCGGCGGCGAGCGCGAGCTTCGGCTCGGTGATGCTGCCGCTCGAGCCGGCCAAGGAGAAGGAAGCCGATCGCCTCTCCCTCTCGCTGCTCGAGCGCGCGGGGTACGACCCGCGGGCGGCGCTGTCGATCGCCTCGCGACTGGCGAGTGGCGACGACCGCGGCGCGCACCACTTCGGCGACGCGGAGCGCGTGGCGCAGCTCCGCGACCTGCTCGCCGCGGCGCCACGCGGCGGAAAGCTCGACGGCGAAGAGTTCCGCCGCCTCAAGGCCTCGGCGGCCCCGAGCCGTTGAGCGTTCGGGCGGCGGGCTCGACGCCGCGCACCACCCGCTCGAGGTCCGCGGCGTCGCTCGCCAGGAAGTCCGGGCCGGCGGCCTCCAGGCCCTCCGGGTCGAGGCCCCAGCGCACGCCGCACACCGCGATGCCGGCCGCCCGGGCCGTCTCCACGTCGACCCGGGAGTCGCCGACCATCAGCGACGCGGCACGCTCGGCGCCGCCGACCTCGCGCAGATACTCGACCCCCCGAGGGTGCGGCTTGCGCTCGGCGAACGTATCGCCGCCCACGATCGCGATCATCCGGCGCGACAGCCCGAGGCCGTCGAGGATCCGGCGCGACAAGGCCTGCGGCTTGTTCGTGAGCACCGCGAAGCGCACGCCGAGCGCCGCCAGCGCGTCGAGCGCCTCGACCATTCCCGCATAGGCGCGGGTATGATCGAGACAGTGTGAGCCGTAGTGTTCCAGCAAGCGGCGCAGCCCCTCGTCGTGCAGCTCCCGCCGCTCCGCGCCGAGCGCCCGCTCGACCAGCGCCGGCGCTCCGTGACCGACCAGACGCTCGATCTCGCGCGCCGCGAGCGCTCGCAGCCCGAAGCTCTCGCGCACGTGGTTCGTGCCGGCCACCAGGTCGCGGCGCGTGTCGAGCAGCGTGCCGTCGAGGTCGAGGAGCACGAGACCGAAGCGTGGCCCGCTCATCGGCGCGCCGGGGACACCCCGTCCCGCTACGTTCGCGGCCGCCGGGGCTGCTTCAAACCGAGAACGACTCCCCGCAACCGCAGGTGCGGGCCGCCCTCGGGTTCACGAACTTGAAGCCTTCCTTGTGCAGGCCGACGACGTAGTCGATGGTCACCCCCTCCAGGTAGGGGGCGCTCTGCCGATCGACGTAGAGGCGCAGCCCGTTCCGCTCGATCACGGCGTCGCCCGGACGCGCCTCGCTCTCGAAGCTCATCGCGTACGACATCCCGGAGCATCCGCCGCTGTTGACGGCGATGCGCACGCCGTAGCCGGCGCCCAGCCCCTCGTGCTCCATCACCTTGCGAAAGCGGTCGACGGCGACGTCGGTGAGCTCGACTCGCGGCTCCCCGCTCTGCGGTGCCGGCACGTGGGCATGCGGCTCGTCCATGATCTCTTCTCCCGAACACGTTGGTAACAACCGCGGATACCCCTGTCAAACGAAGCGCGCGGAAGCGACATTGAAAGCGGGGCCGGCGGGTGGTAGTTCGGCCCCGATTCGCTGGCGCGCGGGAATGATCCGGTGGTGACGACTCGCCTTCCCGAAGAGTCCGCTCGGCTGCGGGAACGCACGGCTGCCCTCGGCGCGGGCCTCGGCCGTGCGCGTCATCGCTTCTCGCTGTTCACCGCGGCGGCGACCTTCGTGCTGATCTTCGTCGGCGGCCTGGTCACCAGCACGGGCTCCAGCCTGTCGGTTCCCGATTGGC
Organism: Deltaproteobacteria bacterium; assembly: GCA_016189835.1. GTDB lineage: Bacteria > Desulfobacterota > Binatia > JACPRU01 > JACPRU01 > JACPRU01. The sequence continues at coordinate 20,951 of JACPRU010000069.1, forward strand.
CGCTGTCCTACGGGCAGTTCTTCCCCCCCCTGGTGGGCGGCGTTCTCTACGAGCACGGACACCGCATGGTGGCGGGCGCCGTCGCCCTGCTCACGCTCGCCCTCGCCGTCTGGACGTGCCGCGAGGAGCCCCGAGCGTGGGCGCGCCGACTGGCGGTCATCGCGCTCGCGGCCGTCGTGCTGCAGGCGATCCTCGGCGGCGTCACGGTGCTGCTGCGGCTGCCGACGGCCGTCTCGGTCGCGCACGCGGCACTGGCACAGGCGTTCTTCTGCCTGGTCGTCACGCTGGCCCTGGTCACCGGACCGGACTGGGTGTCGGGGACGCCGCTCGCCCAACGCGATGCGGTGCTGCAGGCGTCGAGCGTCGCCACCACCGCGAGCGTCTACGTTCAGCTGCTGGTCGGGGCGGTGACGCGACACACCGGGGCGGGCCTCGCCATTCCCGATTTTCCTCTCGCCTACGGACGTCTCGTGCCCGATCTCGCGTCGTTTCCGGTCGCCATCCACTTCGCTCACCGGGTCGGCGCCCTGGTCGTCTCGGCGCTGGTTCTGGCCACCGCGACGCGCGTGCTCGCCGCGCGTCGTCGCGATCCGCGCTTGACGCGCCCGGCGTTGCTGCTGCTCGCGCTCGTCGTCCTGCAGCTCTCGCTGGGAGCCTCGGTCGTGTGGACGCGCAAGGCCGCGCTGCCGACCACTGCCCACGTCGCGATCGGCGCAGCCATCCTCGCCACCACTCTGGTGATCGCGTTGCGCAGCCTCCGCGACGGCGCAGCCTCGGGCGCATGGCTGGCGCATCCCTCGGCCCAAGGCGCCTCCGCGTGATCCGCGCCGAGCCCACCCCGCTGGTCGCCGTGCGGGTCGGAGGCGGCCGCCGCCTGCTCGCCTACCTCGATCTCGCCAAGCCGCGCGTGGTTTCGATGATCCTGGTGACCACGCTGGTCGGCTTCCATCTCGCTTCGCGCGGTGCGATGGACTACTGGCTGTTGCTGCACACGCTGGCGAGTACGGCGATCGCGGCGGCCGGGACGCTGGCCCTCAACCAGTATCTCGAGCGTGATCTCGACGCCGTGATGCTGCGCACGCGGTGGCGGCCGCTGCCGTCGGGAAGGGTCGCCCCGGGCGAGGCGCTGCTGCTCGGTAACCTGCTGGCGGCGGTCGGGATCGCCTACCAGACGCTGGCGGCGGGGGCGTTGCCCGCGCTGGTGACCGCGGCGACGACCGCGTCCTACCTGTTCCTGTATACGCCGATGAAGCGACGCACGCCGCTGTGCAGCCTGGTCGGAGCCGTTTCCGGGGGCCTGCCTCCGGTCACCGGTTGGGCCGCGGCCAGCGGCGGCCTCGGCGTCGGCGCGTGGGTGCTGTTCTCCATCCTGTTTCTCTGGCAAATCCCCCATTCGCTGGCGATCGCGCACCTGTACCGCGACGACTATGCCCGGGCCGGGATCCGCTTGTTGCCCGTGATCGAGCCCGACGGCGGTTCGACCGCGCGGCAGATCGTCATCAACAGCCTGGCGCTGCTGAGCGTCGCGCTGCTCCCCACGATCGTTCGCGTGAGCGGTGCGCTGTATTTCTTCACCGCGTTGGCGCTCGGCTTGATGCTGCTCGGATGCTCGCTCCGTCTCGCCCGCACGCGCGATCTCGCCGATGCTCGGCGGCTGCTCTTCGCGTCGCTCGTCTACCTCCCGACGCTGCTCGCCGTGATGGCGATCGACAAGCTCGGCTGATGCGGCCGCCGCGCGCCGCACGCCGCCCCTTCCCCGCCCCCGCGGATCCGGGTGCGCGATGAGCGCCCTGCGTCGAGCCGCCGCCCGCGAGCGGCTGTCGTGGGGTCTGCTGGCGATCGCGCTGCTGCTGCCCGCCGGCGCGCTGATCGGCAAGGCCGCGCGCGACGGCGCTCTCGGCGGGCTCGCGGCGCACGGCGGCGGCCTGTCCGACTACGGAACGCTCCCCGACTTCGCCCTCACCGAGCGCAGCGGCCGCACGCTGCGCCGCGCCGATCTGGCCGGCGCCCCGTGGATCGCCGACTTCGTCTACACGCACTGCGAGGGAGCCTGCCCGGCGCTGTCCGCCAGGATGGCGCGGCTCCACCGCCGGCTCGCCGACCGCGTGCGCCTGGTGTCGTTCAGCGTCGATCCCGGGCGCGACACGCCGGTGGCGCTGTCCGCCTACGCCGACCGCCTCGGTGCCTCCGCCGGCGGCTGGCTGTTCGTCACCGGCGACCGGGACGCCATGCGCCGCTTGATCGCCGCGGGATTCCGCCTGGCGGTGGTCGACGCTCCCGCCGGCGGCCCCGAGGGTGCCGCCGCCATCACGCACAGCGAGAAGGTCGTGCTGGTCGACGCGGAACTGCGCATCCGCCGCTACTACGACGGCGGCGCCGACCCGTGGATCGACGAGGCGGTCCGCGACCTCGAGAGCCTGGGCGTGGCGATCCCGCCGGACTCGGGATGAGCACCGCCGACCTTCCCGCGCTCAATGCTGCGCTGAACGCGCTCTCGGCGCTGCTGCTCGGCACGGGCTTCGTGTTCATCCGCCGGGGCCGAATCGGGCGTCATCGCGCGTGCATGGTCGCGGCGTTCGCGGTGTCCACGGTGTTTCTCGGCTCGTACCTGATCTACCACCTGCACCACGGATCGACTCCCTTTCCCGGACGGGGATGGATCCGTCCCGCGTATTTCACGCTGCTGCTCACGCACGTCCTGCTCGCCGCCGGCGTCGTGCCGCTCGCCCTGCTCACGCTCTACCGGGCGGCACGCGGCGACTTCGAGCGCCACCGCCGGATCGCCGCGATCACCTTCCCGCTGTGGATGTACGTATCGGTGAGCGGCGTCGCCGTGTACTGGATCCTCTACCAGCTGTACGAGCCGGTCGCGCGATGATCGACATCGGCCGCATCCGCGTCCACCTGATGAACGACGGGTTCTTCGCCATGGACGGCGGCACCATGTTCAGCGTCGTGCCGAAGCGGCTGTGGTCGAGGCAGGTACCGGCCGACGCGGAGAATCGCATCCCGATGAGCCTGCACTGCCCGCTGGCGGTCGACGGCAAGGAGGCGGTCCTCGTCGATACCGGGATCGGCGAGCGGCTCTCCGAACGCGAGCGGGCCATTTACAAGGTCGATCGCCGCGGCGGGTTGATCGCGCGCCTGCGCGAGATCGGTCTCGACGCCGAGGACGTCACCCACGTCGTGCTCACCCACCTGCATTTCGATCATGCCGGCGGCGTCGTGGCCCGCGACGATTCCGGCGCGTGGCGCGCCGCCTTCCCGCGCGCGCGGCATTTCGTGCAGCGCGTCGAGCTCGACGCCGCGGAGCACCCGGCCGACGAGCGCGCCGCGGCCGCGTACCGTCACGTCCCGGAATGCATCGAGCCGCTGCGCCGTGCGGGGCTGCTCGAGGTGCTCGACGGGCCGACCGTGCTGTCGCCACACCTGCGGGTGATCGTCACCGGCGGGCACACGCCGAGCCATCAGTGCCCGATCCTCGCCGACGGCGGCGAGACGTTCGTCCATCTCGGCGACATCGCGCCCACGCGGGCGCACATGAAGCCCGCGTGGAACCAGTCGTTCGATCTCGATCCCACCGAGACGATGGCGGCGAAGAAGTGCCTGCTCGAGCACGCGGCCCGCGAGCGCTGGTGGGTCTCCTTCGACCACGACCACCAGGTCGCGTGCGGCCGGCTGGCCGCGTCCTGGGAGCGGAGCGGCGAGATCGACGATTCGCGGCGGTGGCGCTGAGCGCGGAGCGCGCCGACGGCTTCAGCCGCGCGGCGGAATCTCCCGCTCGCTGAAGAAGAAGGCGATCTCCTGTTTCACCGTGTCCGCGCCGTCGGAGCCGTGCACGGCGTTGCGCTCGACGTTGGTGCCGTAGGCTTTGCGGATCGTGCCCGCGGCGGCCTTGGCCGGATCGGTGGCACCCATCACCTCGCGGTTCCTGGCGATCGCCCCCGGTCCTTCCAGCACCATGACCAGAATCGGCCCCTCGGACAGGAACGTCGTCAGGCTCTCGAAGAACGGCCGCTCGCGGTGCACCGCGTAGAAGCGCTCGGCCTCGCCCTTCGACACGCGCAGCAGCCGCGCCGCCGCGACGCGCAGCCCGGCGCCCTCGAGCAGCGCGATGATCCCGCCGATCTGGTTCCTGGCGACCGCATCCGGCTTGATGATCGACAGCGTGCGTTCCATCGTTCAAGCGCCCTTCAGAGCGACCTTCATCGTCGACCCGAGCTCCGCGGGGCTCTTGGCGACGCGAATCCCCGCGGCCTCGAAGGCGCGAATCTTTTCCGCGGCGGTTCCCTGTCCGCCGGAGATGATCGCGCCGGCATGGCCCATGCGCTTGCCCTTCGGCGCGGTCTGGCCGCCGATGAAGCCTGCCACGGGCTTGCTCACGTGTTTCCTGACGAACTCGGCGGCCGACTCCTCGGCGCTGCCGCCGATCTCGCCGATCAGGATGACGCCTTCGGTCTCGGCATCGTCCTGGAACAGGCGCAGCACGTCGACGAACTCCATGCCCTTGATCGGATCGCCGCCGATGCCGACGCAGGTCGACTGGCCGAGACCGATCTCGGTGAGCTGGTGAACCGCCTCGTAGGTGAGCGTGCCGCTGCGCGAGACCACGCCGATCGATCCCTTGCGGTGGATGTAGCCGGGCATGATGCCGATCTTGCATTCGTCCGGCGTGATCACGCCGGGGCAGTTCGGCCCGACGAGCCGCGTCTTCTTGCCGTCCATGACACGCCGGACCTGCACCATGTCGGCGACCGGGATGCCCTCGGTGATGCAGACCACGAGGTCGACGACGGCATCGACCGCCTCGAGGATCGCGTCGGCGGCGAACGGCGGCGGCACGTAGATGACCGACGCGTTCGCGCCGGTCTTGGCCACGGCCTCGGCGACCGTGTCGAAGATCGGGATCCCTTCGAACGACGACCCGCCCTTGCCGGGCGTGACGCCGGCGACCATCTGCGTGCCGTACTCCTTGCAGGCCTTGGTGTGAAATTGCCCGGTCGAGCCGGTGATCCCTTGCGTGACGACCCGGGTGTTCTTGTCGACGAGAATGCTCATCGTGCCGCTCCGCCCGCCAGCCGGACGACCCTTTCGGCCGCGTCCGCCATGTTCTCTCCCGGCGTGATGTCGAGGCCCGACTCGGAGAGGATCTTCCTGCCGAGATCCACGTTCGTTCCCTCGAGCCGCACCACCAGCGGCACCGACAGCTTCACCTGCTTCGCCGCCTCGACGATGCCGCTCGCCACCACGTCGCACCTCATGATGCCGCCGAAGATGTTGACCAGGATGGCCTTCACGTTCCGGTCGGCAAGCAGGATCTTGAACGCGGCCGTCACCTTCTCGGTGGTGGCACCGCCGCCGACGTCCAGGAAATTCGCCGGCGACCCTCCGTAGAACTTGATGATGTCCATGGTCGCCATGGCGAGGCCCGCGCCGTTCACCATGCAGGCGATGTCGCCGTCGAGGCCGATGTAGCTCAAGTCGAAGCGCGCGGCCTCGACCTCGCGCGGATCCTCCTCGGCGAAGTCGCGCATCTCGCGGATGTCGGCGTGACGGTAGAGCGCGTTGTCGTCGAAGCCCATCTTGCAGTCGAGCGCCAGCAGGTCGCCCTGCCGGGTGAGCACCAGCGGATTGATCTCCGCGAGCGAGCAGTCGCTCTCGACGAACGCCTTGTAGAGGCCGGTCATGAACGCCACCGCCTTGCCGATCGACTCCTTGGGGATGCCGAGCGCGAAGGCGAGCTTGCGCGCCTGGTAGCCCTGCAAGCCGACCGCGGGGTCGATGACCTCCTTCAGGATCTTCTCCGGCGTGCGCGCCGCGACCTCTTCGATCTCCACCCCTCCCTCGGTCGACGCCATCATCGTCAGACGGCCGATCGCCCGGTCGAGCACCATGCCGAGGTACAGCTCGCGCGCGATGTCGCAGCCTTCCTCGACGAGCACGCGATGCACCTCCTTGCCCTCGGGCCCGGTCTGATGCGTCACGAGCTTCATGCCAATCATCTTGTCGGCGATCTCGCGCGCCTCGGCTGGGCTCTTGGCGAGCTTGATCCCGCCCCCCTTGCCGCGGCCGCCCGCATGGACCTGCGCCTTCACCACGCAGACCTTGCCGCCGAGCTCGCGCGCCGCGGCCTCGGCCTCGGCGGCGGTGACCGCCACCTTTCCGCGCGGCACGTTGACCTTGTAGCGGCGCAGAACTTCCTTCGCCTGGTATTCGTGGATGTTCATCGCTTTCCTTTGGAATCCACCACCGGGCCCCGGATCGCCGTCCCCGGCATCGCCGGCCGCGACCACACGGGGGTTCGGCTCGCGGAGCGCGGCGCTCTGCGGCCGCTCCCCGGCTCTCCGTTCCCGCGCGCGCGGCGCAGCGCCCGGCATGCGCGCGCGGCGCCCGCGGTCAATTCTTGCCCAGGACCTTGTCCATGGCGGAGACCAGCTCCTTCACGTGGTCGACGGAGGCGCCGAACTCCTTGCGTTCCTTCTCGGTGAGCTCGATCTCGACGATCCTCTCGACGCCGCCGGCGCCGATCTGCACCGGAACCCCCGCGTAGACGCCGCGCACGCCGTATTCGCCCTCGAGCAGCGCGGCGCAGGGAAGGATCTGCTTCTTGTCGAACAGGTACGCCTCGGCCATCTGGATGGCCGCCGCCGCCGGCGAGTAGTAGGCGGAGCCGGTCTTGAGCAGCGCGACGACCTCGCCGCCGGCGTTGCGGGTGCGCTTCTCGATCGCCTCCAGCCGGTCGGCCGGGATCAGCTTCTCGACCGGAACGCCGCCCACCTGACAGTAGCTGCGCACCGGCACCATGTCGTCGCCGTGGCCGCCGAGCACCATCGCCGAAACGCTCTCGACCGACACGCCGAGCTCCAGGGCGACGAAGCAGCGGTAGCGCGAGGAGTCGAGCACGCCGGCTTGTCCCACCACCCGCTGCTTGGGAAAGCCGGTGACGCGCTTCATGAGCGTCACCATCGCGTCGAGCGGGTTGGTGACGACGATCACGAACGCCGCCGGCGCGTGCGATTTCAGGTGGTTCGCGACGTCGGTGACGACCTTGGCGTTGATGCCGAGCAGATCGTCGCGGCTCATGCCGGGCTTGCGCGCCACCCCGGCGGTGACGATCGCCACGTCGGCGCCGGCGATCTCGTCGTAGCGGTTCGTGCCGGTGATCTTGCAGTCGTAGCCCTCGATCGGGCCCGCCTCGAGCAGGTCGAGCGCCTTGCCCTGCGGCAAGCCCTCGATCACGTCGAACAGCACGACGTCGCCGAGCCGTTTCAACGCCGCCAGGTGCGCCAGGGTTCCGCCGATCATGCCGGCGCCGATGAGCGCGATCTTCTTGCGGGGCATTTACATGTTCTCCACGATGGCGTGCGCGAACTCCGAGCACTTGAGGAGCTTCGCGCCCGTCATCAGACGCTCGAAATCGTAGGTGACGGTCTTGCGGGCGATCGCCTTCTCGATGCCGCGCACGATCGCGTCGGCGACCTCCTGCCAGCCGAGGTACTCGAACATCATGACGCCGGAGAGAATCACCGACCCCGGATTCACCTTGTCCTGGTTCGCGTACTTCGGCGCCGTGCCGTGGGTGGCCTCGAACACGGCGTGCCCGGTCAGGTAGTTGATGTTGCCGCCCGGGGCGATGCCGATGCCGCCGACCTGGGCCGCCAGCGCGTCCGAGAGGTAGTCGCCGTTCAGGTTCATGGTGGCGATCACGTCGAACTCGTTCGGGCGCGTGAGCGCCTGCTGGAACGTGATGTCGGCGATGTTGTCCTTGACGAGCAGCTGCCCGGCCGGCGGCTTGCCGCCGCAGTCGTCCCAGCCGACCGCGCGGCCGGCGTATTCGCGCTTGACGAGCGCGTAGCCCCAGTCGCGGAACGCGCCCTCGGTGAACTTCATGATGTTGCCCTTGTGCACCAGCGTCAGGCTCTTCCGCTTGTGGGAGATCGCGTAGTCGAGCGCGGCGCGGATCAGCCGCTCGCTGCCCTCGCGCGATACGGGCTTGATGCCGATGCCGCTGGTCTGCGGGAAGCGGATCTTCTTGACCCCCATCTCGTTCTGCAGGAAGGCGATCAGCTTCTTCGCTTCCAGACCTTCCGCCTCCCACTCGATGCCGGCGTAGATGTCCTCGCTGTTCTCGCGGAAGATCACCATGTCGACCAGCTCGGGGCGCTTCACCGGGCTCGGCACGCCTGGGAAGTAGCGGACCGGCCGCAGGCACACGTAGAGATCGAGCATCTGGCGCAGCGCCACGTTGAGCGAGCGGATGCCGCCGCCGACCGGCGTGGTGAGCGGCCCCTTGATGCCGACCAGGAACTCCCGGAACGCGTCCACGGTCTCGTCCGGCAGCCACGTGTCGTATTGCTTGAAGGACTTCTCCCCGGCGTAGACCTCCATCCAGGCGATCTGACGCCGGCCGCCGTAGATCTTCCTCACCGCCGCGTCGAAGACGTGAACCGAGGCTCGCCAGATGTCCGGCCCGGTGCCGTCGCCCTCGATGAAGGGCAGAATCGGCCGGTCGGGGACTTCGAGCTTGCCGTCGCGGAGTCGGATCGCGTCTCCCGAGGGCACCTTCGACAGCTTGTAGGCCATGCCCGATCTCTCCTTGTCGCCGTGCTGCAAAAGCGCAACCGCGCGTTTGTAGCGTTCCGCGGCCGGGCCCGCAACTACCCGTCGGCCGCACACCCGCGCCTGCGGTGCGGTCCTGCGTAGGCCATCGGCCCGCGGAAACCGGCCCTGAAGACGGTGGGCATCGGGAGCCCGCGCGGCGCGAGCAGCGCCTCTTCGAGGCGATCCCACGGAGGTCGAGCGGCCGAGCGAACCGTCCGGGCTCCGCCGCGCATCCCCCGGTCAGCCGCGGCGCTCGCCGAGGCGCGCCAGGATCCGGCGCGCCTGCACGGCGACGACGTTCGACACGCCCTTGCTCTTGGCGAGGCGCGAGAGGTCGCGCTCGCCGAGCGTGGCCAGCAGGCGCAGCGCCTTGGCGAGCGGGGTGCGGGCGTTCTCGGCCAGGGCGATCCGCACCCCGTAGATCTTCGTCCAGTCGCGGCTCTCGGCGAGCTCGCCGAGGATCTCCTCGTCCGTGTTGCGGTCCTTGGCGAGCATCAGGATCTCCTCTTCGGAGATCCGCGGATTGTGCAGCACCAATCGCTGGATCAGCCGGCTGGTGTCGCGCAGCAGGATCATGCGCGCGTCCTTGTTGCCGCGCAGCGCGAGCTTCACGCGCTCGGCCACGTTCATGTCGCGGATCTGCGCCCACAGCGCCTTGTCCGGTACGCGCGGCGCCGCGCTCGGCGCCGCCTCGCGCAGCAGGCTCTCGGGTACGGCGATCTGATCCCGCCCGGCCGCCACCTGGTCGGCGATCGCACCGAGCGCGTCCGGGGAATTGGGAGACTCGGGGTCGGGCATCACGGATCGGGGTAACTAACCCTTGCCATTCTCCTTGGCCGCCTTGGCCGCGTCGATGATCTTCTGCGCGAGCTGGGCGGGGACCTCCTCGTAGTGCGCGAACTCCATGGCGAACGAGCCCCGGCCGCTGGTCATGCTGCGCAGATCCGAGGCGTAGCGCAGCACTTCGGCCATCGGCACCATGGCGTGGACCACCTGTTCCCCCGACTTCGCCACCACCTGCGACACCTTGCCGCGCCGGCTGTTGAGATCGCCGATGACGTCGCCCATGGTCTCGTCCGGCGTGGTGATCTCGAGCTTCATCACCGGCTCGAGAAGGATCGGCCGGGCCTTGTCCACCGCGGCCTTGAAGCCCATCGAGCCGGCGATCTTGAACGCCATCTCCGAGGAATCGACGGTGTGGTACGAGCCGTCGTAGAGCGTGACCCGTACGTCCTGCATCGGGTAGCCGGCGAGATGGCCTTCCTGCAGCGCCTCGCGGACGCCCTTCTCGACGGCGGGAATGAAGTTCCGCGGAATCACGCCACCGACGATCTTGTCGACGAACTCGAATCCCTTGCCGCGCGGCAGCGGCTCGACTTCGAGCCAGCAGTCGCCGTACTGGCCGCGGCCCCCCGACTGCTTCTTGTACTTCCCCTGGGCGTTGGCCTTGCCCTTGATCGCCTCGCGATACGGGACCTTCGGCGCCTTCAGGTCGACGTCGACGCCGAACTTGCGCTTCAGGCGCTCGACCACCAGCTCGACGTGCTGCTGGCCGGCGCCGGAGAGGATGATCTCGCGGGTCTGCGGGTCGCGATGCACGCGCAGCGCCAGGTCCTCCTCGAGCAGGCGGGAGAGCGCCTGGTTCGCCTTTTCCTCGTCGCCCTTGGTCTTCGGCTCGATGGCGAACGAGATCGACGGAGCGGCCTCGGGAAGCGACGGGTAGACGATCGGGTCGCGGTCGTCGCACAACGTGTCGCCCGACAGCGTTTCCTTCAACTTGGCCACGGCAGCGATCTCGCCGGCCGCCGCCTCGCCGATCGGCTGCTGCTTCTTGCCCTCGATCTTGAAGAGATGGCCGATCCGCTCCTTACCGTCGCGCGTGGCGTTGAGCAGCGTCGAATCGCCGGTCACCCGCCCGGATTCGACCCGGAAAATCGAGAGCTTTCCCGCGAACGGATCGATCACCGTCTTGAACACGAAGAGCGAAGCCGGCGCCGACGGATCCGGCGGCCGCTCGATCTCGTCTCCGGTCCGCGGGTGCGCCCCGCGCACCGGCCCGGCGTCGAGCGGCGAGCCCAGGGTGTCGACGATCAGGTCGAGCAGCGCGTGGACGCCGATCATGCGCAGCGACGAACCGCAGACGACCGGGACGAAGCGCCGAGCGATCGTTCCGGCGCGCAGGCCCGCCTGCACCTCTTCGGGGGCGAGCGCGCCGTTCTCCAGGTACTTCTCGAGCAGCTCGTCGCTCGCCTCGGCCACCGTCTCGACGAGCTTGTCGCGCAGGCGCTTGGCGACCTCGGCGAGCGCGGGCGGTATGCTCTCCTCGCGCGACTGTCCGGCGTCTCCGGAGAAGATCATCGCGCGCTCGCGCAGCAGATCGACGTAGCCCTCGAGATTCGCTTCCGAGCCGATCGGCAGCGACAGCGCCACGAGCGGCGCCTGCAGAGCCTGGCCGACGTGATTCAGCGCCTGCTCGACGTCACCCGCCTCGCGGTCGAGGTGGGTCACGAACCCGACGCAGCCGAGGCCTTCTTCCTGAGCCCATCCCCACAAGCGCTGCAGCTCGACCTTGACCTGGCCGCTCGGCGGCAGGACCAGCACGGCGCCGTCGACCGCGCGCAGCATCTGGCGGCTTTCGCTCAGGAAGTTCGCGTACCCGGGGGTGTCGACGATCGTGATCTCGTGCTTCTTCCAGGACAGGTGGTGCAGGGCGGCGGAGATCGTGACCTTGTGTCGCGCTTCCTCGGGCTCGAAATCGAACAGCGAGGTCCCGTCGTCGACCCGGCCGAGGCGATTCACCTTGCCCGCGGCGAACAGCAGGGCGTCGGCGAGCGAGGTCTTGCCGACGCTTCCCTGTCCGAGCAGCGCGACGTTGCGGATCCGGGCCACATCTTCGATCGGCATCGATCTGCCTCCCTGATCTGCTACGGTAAAGCTCCGCGCCGGCGCACGAATGCGCGAGATACGGGGCCTCGGTAGCCGACCATCGCTTGCTCGTGGCGGCGCCGCTCCAGCATCAGCGGTTGCGCCCGTAGAGGATGCGCAGTCCGTCGAGCGTGAGGAACTCGTCCACCTCGTCGATGGTCTCCGACTCCGGGGCGAGCAATGCCGCGAAGCCGCCGGTCGCGAACACGCGCGCGCCGACGCCGCTCTCGTCCCGGATGCGGCGCACCAGGCCGTCCACCATCGAGACGTAGCCGTAGACGATTCCGGACTGGATCGCGTGGATCGTATTTCGGCCCACCACCCGCGGCGGCTTGGCGATCTCGACGCGATAGAGCTTGGCCGCTCGCTGGTAGAGGGCTTCGAGCGAGATGCCCGGCCCCGGGGTGATCACGCCGCCCACGTACTCGCCTCGCGCGGAGATGTAGTCGAACGTCGTCGCCGTGCCGAAGTCCACGACGATCGTCGTATCGCGAGCCCGCTCGTAGGCCGCGACCGCGTTGACGATGCGGTCGGCGCCGACCTCCTTCGGGTTGTCGTAGAGGATCGGCATGCCGGTTTTGATGCCGGGGCCGACCGCCAGTGGCTCGACCTTCAGGTACTCCCGGCAGACCGCCTCCACGGTCTTCTGCATCGGCGGTACGACGCAGGAGATGATGGCGCCGTCGATGCGAGGCTCCATGGCCGCGGCACCGAACAGGCCGCGCAGCAACACCCCGTATTCGTCCACCGTGCGCTCCGGCTCGGTCTGGATGCGCCAGTGACGCAGCAGCTCGGAGCCGCGGTAGATTCCGAGCACGGTGTTGGTGTTGCCGACGTCGATGGTGAGCAGCATGCGCGCCCCGGGCTGCCTCCACCCGTCTCCTACAGGAAGGTGGCGGAAGTGGTCAACGAACTGCGTTATGTGTTGCAAATTCGACGTTGACGAAATTTTAGCTGTCGTAAAGATCAGTCAGCGGGTAAAAAAAGCTTGCCCGGCGCGGAGGGTAGCGACTCGTAGGGGTGGCATCTCGATTGCTCGATCGCTCTGCGGGGGCATACGAGATGCGATCGAACCTGAGATCCCAGAAGGGCTTCACGATTCTCGAAACGCTGGTGGCGGCCGGCGTCTCCGGCGCTCTGCTGGCCGCGGCGCTGCCCAACCTGTCCACCGCGCTGAGCGCCTCGCGGCTGCAGGCCGGGCTGCGCTCCACCGCGCAGCACGTGCGCTTGGCGCGGGCGACCGCGGTCGGCAAGAACTTGCAATCCCGCGTCGTGGTGAGCGAGAACGGCGCCACGTTGACGACTCAGGTGCTGCGCAACGGCACCTGGACGTCTTCCGGGATTCCTCTAGTGTTCGCGGACGGAACTCGGGTTTCCTCGGTGTCGCCCTCCGCTTCGGCGCTGACCTTCACCTCGCAGGGAACCACCTCGGGCGCCGTCACGATCACGCTGCGAACGGCCGCCGGTGACAGCCGCTCGCTGACGGTGTCGCTGCTCGGGGCCGTCGAGGCTTCATGAGCCAGTCCGCGGGACAGCGCGGCGCCGCCCTCATCGAGGTGCTGGTCGCCGCGGTGATCTTCGTGCTGGTGACCCTCGGCCTGACCAGCTCGACGCTCAACGCCAAGCGCAGCGCCGACGGCAGCCGACATGCGGCCGAGGCCACGACGCTCGCCTTCGACAAGCTGGAGCAGCTGCGCACGCTCGATCCCTCGGACTCGGCGCTGAGCGCGGGCGCGCACGCCGATTCGCTGAATCCGATGACCGTGACGGGGACATCGGGCGGAATCTTCACGCGCACCTGGACCGTCACCACGCTGACCAGCGTGTCGCCGGCGCTCACCGCCGGCGCCATGGCGCGCGTCGACACGCGGGTCTCCTGGCCGACCAACGGCGGCGCCGGCTCGGTCACGCTGGTCGGCTACTACAAGATGCTATGAAACCGCTGCGCACACGGCAGGGCTTCACGCTGACCGAGCTGCTGATCGCGCTGGGCATCGCGGCCGTCGCGGGCCTGGCCGGCCTCGGCTATTACCGTACCCAGGTCCGAGCGCTCAGCACGCACTCGGCGACGCTCGATGCCACCGACAAGGTGCGCGCGGCGATGGCCTTCATCAGCCGCGAGCTGCGCGAGGCGGGTTACGACCCGAGCGCCGCCGCCCTCGCCGCCGCCGGGTTCAAGGGCATCCGCTACGCGGGCCCGAACGGCATCTGGATCGAGTTCGATCAGAACGGCGGCGGCGCGATCGATCCGAACGCCGCGGACCCCGCCGCCGAGTCGGTGATCTACAGCTACGACGCGACCAATCAGCAGATCCTGCGCACGGTGGCCGGGGTGTCGCAGTCGCTGGTGAAGAACGTGCCGGCGGGCAGCTTCGCCTTCCAGTACTACGACGCGGCGGGCAACGCGCTGGCGATGAGCACCGCGGCATCGCTCACCGTGCCGAACGGATATCCGTCGGTGCCCTCGGAGGTCGCCCAGGCGCTCACCGCCGGAGGCACGCAGATGGTGGGCGACGCCGGCCGCGACCTGATCGCGCTGGCTCGCGTCAGCCTCCAGGTACAAACCGTCGGCACGACGCCGACCACGAGCTTGAGCCTTTCGGCCCGCGTCTCGGTACCGAACCGGCTCCTGGATCGCCTATGAAACATCGAGATTCGACGACGACGCGGCGCCACGCGGCGGGCGACGAGCGCGGCACCACTCTGGTGTTCACGCTGCTGGTGCTCTTCACGCTGCTCAGCTTGACCGTGGCGAGCCTGCTCGCCACCACGTCGGACTTGAAGATCTCGAGCAACTATCAGACCGGCACGCAGGCGCTGCTCACCGCGCAGTCGGGCATCCTGCACGCCCACGAGCTGGTCAACGAGCGGGGCGTGTTCAGCAACTTCCAGAGCGAGTTCGTCTCGATCTGGGGGTCGATCTTCACCAGCTCCCCCGTCACCGTCCAGGGGTATCCGCTGCTCAACTACACCGTCACGGCGACCGCCGACCCGGTCGACCCGGCGAGCTACATGCTGCTCACGGCCTCGGGCGTCGCGCCGAACGAGTCGCAGCGGACGATTCAGGCGCGGGTGGCGATGAACGGCGTGTTCTCCCCCGGAGCCATCTATCTTCCCGGGGACACGGTGACGCCGAACTTCAACGGCAACCGCTTCCTCGTCGACGGCAACAACACGAACCTCGACGGATCCGACAATTCCTCCAAGCCCGACGTGCCCGGCGTCACCGCCCACACGCAGGCCGCGGCGGACGCCGTGGTCGACGCGCTGAACAGCGAGCAGGCGGACAACGTGATCGGCCTCGGCGGCGAGCCGAGCGTGGAGATGTCCAACGGGTTCACCACCGACACGCTCGCCAACCAGGTGATCCCGCAGATTCTCTCCGCTCCGGGCGTCGTCACCGACCCCAACCTGAACGGCCACGACACCTTCGGCACGCTCGCCAATCCGCAGATCACCCACTTCACGGGCGACGTGACCGTCAACGGCACGATCGACGGCGTCGGCATCCTGATCGTGGACGGAGGCTTGACGATCAGCGGCGACTCGACGTTCACGGGGCTGATCATCGTACAGGGGACGACGCAGATCGGCGGCAACGCCGACACCACGACGGTGCAAGGCAACACGACCATCCTCGGCTCGATCTGGACCACGGATCTGCGGCTGACCGTCGGCGGCAGCGCGAGCGTGAGCTATTCCAGCCAGGCCCTGGAGGTGGTCAACGCGATGTTCAACAACACCCTGCTCCCGCAGCGAGTGAAGATCGCCTCCTGGAAGGACTTCACGTACAACTGACCATGAAGAGGAGTTTGCTCGCCGCCGCCGTCGCCTGGCTGATCGTTTCCACCCCGGCGGCGCACGCCGACTTCGAGATCTCGCTGCGCGAAGGTCAGACGGTCATCGCCAAGTCGTATCGCTTCGAGGGCGACAAGCTGATCGCCTACCAGCCCGCGGGCGAGGTGCAGATCGACCGTGCGCGAATCGTCAACATCCGCGATCGCGGCGCCGATCCGCCGCCGCATCCGGCGCGCGCCCCCCGAGCCGTCGACGCTCCCGCCCGCGCGCCGCAAACGGTGAGCGCCGACGCCAAGGCCGCCACCGATCCCGAAGCGCGCGAGCGGCAGCTCTCGCGCGCCATCATCCTCGCCTACCGCGACCTGATGTTCGCGCAGAACCGCGGCGAGAGCAAAGAAGAGATCGAGAAGCGCAAGGCCGAGATCAAGAAGCTCGAGGCCGAGCGCGCATCGCTCGGCCGGTAGGGCGCTTCAAGGAGGCGCCGCGGCCAGCGCTCGCTCCAACGGAGCCCGGTCGACGAGGCCGGCCACGTCGTACGACGGCAGGTAGCCGAGGGCTTGAGCGTCGCCGGCGAGCTTCGCGAGCGCCTCACCGAGGATCTCCTCGCCGAAGGCGAGACGGCTCCACGCGTCGGCCGCCGCCTCGACGGGGATGTCGCGCGTGGTCAGGTCGCGAAGACCGGCGTTGACCTCTGCCCGCGCCTCCGCCGCGTGCGCGGCGATCCAGCGCGACACGTCGATCTGTGCGCGCAGCCAGCGCTCGACCAGCATCGGCCGTTCGAGGAGGAGCTGGCGGGTCGCCACCACGACGGTGGTGGGGAACTTCCCCTGCGGCCACAGCGCGCGTTCGTCGACCAGCTCGAGCGCGCCGCGCTCGCGCCGCAGCAGCGCCGCCCACGGCTCGGGGGTCCACGCGCCGTCGATCTCGCCCTTGCGGAAGAGCATGAGGATCTCGGGGCCGGCGAGCGGCAGCACCGAGACCGGACCGCCGCGCTCGCGGGTCTGGAGGCCGTGCTCGCGGAGAAAGATCCGCAGCGCGACGTCCTGCGTGTTGCCGATCTGCGGAGAGGCCAGCCGCCGCCCCGCGAGATCCTTCGCCGCGGCGATCCCGCGGTCGCCGCGCACCACCAGCGACGCGCCGCCGCTCGCCGCCCCGGCGACGATGCGCAGCGCCCTCCCCTTGGAGCGCACGAACCCGGTGATCGCGGGGCCCGGCCCGAGGTAGGCGAGGTCGAGCTCGCCGGCCAGCAGCGCTTCCATGGCCGCCGGTCCGGCGTTGAAAACGCGCGGCTCGATCACCGCGTCGTCGCCGAGCGCCTGCGCGAACCGGCCCTGGCGAAGGCCGAGGATCGGTACGGCGTGGGTGAGGTTCGGGAAGTAGCCGACGCGCAGCCGCTCCGCCGCGTCGGCGGCGGCGGTCGCGCAGGCGAAGACGGCGATGGCGGCGTACCCGATGCGTCGCAACGTGCCCTCCATCGTGGCGCGAAACTCCTGCCGTCGTCGCTCGGGCGGCTTCAGCCGCGGACGCCGACGAATCCCCAGCGCCGGCGAATCACCCGCTCGGCAGTGCCGAACAGCAGCCGTTCGACCGCCAACCCCACGGCGACGATCAGCAGCATGACGGCGATCACCAGACTCATGTCGTTCAGGTCGCGCCCGACCGTCAGCAGCTGGCCGAGGCCGGCGCTGACGAACAGCAGCTCTCCGGCCATCAGCGAGCGCCACGCGAACGACCAGCCGAGCTTCATTCCCGAGACGATGGCCGGCAGCGCCGAGGGCAGCACGACGCGCGCGTACAGCCCGACGCCGCGCATGCCCATCGTGCGGCCGGCGCGCACCAGCAGCGGCGGGGTGTTCTTCACCCCGTCGTCGGTGGCGATGACGATCGACAGCAGAGCGCCCATCACCACCACAAAGACGATCGCCCGTTCCGAGAGGCCGAACCAGAGGATCGCGAACGGCAGCCAGCAGATGCTGGGGATCGTCTGCAGGCCGAAGACCAACGATCCGACCGTGTCCTCGAGCAGGCGAAACCGCCCGATGGCGAGGCCGAGACCGAGGCCGAGCACCACCGAGATGCCGTAGCCGACGGCGATGCGCCGCAGGCTCACCGCCGTGCCGATCAGGAACGAGCCGTCGCTCAGGCCGCGCGCGAAGGAGGCCAGCACGTCCTGCGGCGACGGCATCAGGTAGCCGTCGTAGAGGCCGAACCTAAATACCGCGTCCCAGATCGAGACGAGCAGAGCGAGAAACGCGATCTGCCGGCCGCTGCCACTCTTCACCCAACTGGCGACGGATGGCCTTTTCCACTTCATCCTTCAGTTCCTCGAGAATCACGTTCGCGGCCCGCGCGATCAGCAGGCTCTCCTTGTCCCGCGGGTGCGGATAGTTGATCGGCAGCACGCGCTTGATCGTTCCCGGATGCGCCGAGAAGATCGCCACCCGGTCGGCGAGGTAGGCGGCCTCGCGCACGTTGTGGGTCACGAACAGGATGGTCTTGCGAGTCTCCTGCCAGATCTGCTGCAGCTCCTCGTGCAGGATGTCGCGCGTCTGCGCGTCGAGCGCGGCGAACGGCTCGTCCATCAGCAGGATCTTGGGGTCCATCGCCAGCGCCCGAGCGATCGCCACGCGCTGGCGCATGCCGCCCGACAACTCGTGCACGTAGGCCCCGGCGAACTTGGAGAGATGCACCATGTGCAGGAAGTGCAGCGCGCGCGCCCGCCGCTCCGCGCGCGGGACGCCGAGGCGGCGCAGCGGAAACTCGATGTTCTGGATGACGTTCAGCCAGGGGAACAGCGCCGCCTCCTGGAACACCATGCCGCGGTCCGCGCCGGCGCCGGAGATCCGCCGCCCGTTCACCCGGACGTCGCCCGCCGAGGGTGGCTCGAGCCCCGCCACCACGTTCAGCAGGGTGGACTTGCCGCAGCCCGACGGACCGACGAGGCAGACGAATTCTCCTTCCGCGACCGCCAGGTCGACCCCTTCGAGCGCGGCCACCGCCGCGCCGCCGTTGCGCGGCGCGAAGACCTTGGTGAGCCGCTGGATTTCGACGAACGCCGCCACGTTCAGATGTGGTACATCAGCACCTTGGCGCTGGCGGCGGCTTCGCGCTCCTGCTCGGCGAGCACGTCGGCGATCGTGGTGCGGTCGACGATTTCGGCCACCGCGTCGCGCACACGCTTCCACAGCGGGAGGAAGCCGCATCGGGTGCCGATCTCGCACCTCTCCCCCGTCGTGCGGTTGACGCACTGGATCGGGCCGAGCGGCCCTTCGATGAAGCGCACGACGTCGCCGACCATGATCTGGCGCGCCGACCGCGCCAGATAGTACCCTCCCTCGGGCCCCTTCTTGCTCTGCACGAACCGCCCGCGCTTGAGCTGCACGAGAAGGTTGGCGAGAAACTTCTTCGGAATGGTCTGGCGGCGGGCGATGTCCTCGATGCGCACCGGCCCCTCCTGGCTGCTCTTGGCCAGCTCGAGAAGCGCTCTCAAGGCGTACTCGCAGCGATGGGAGATGCGCATAGATAACTAACTCAACTCGCTCTATTATCTAAACGACGCTGCCGGAGTCAGTCAATACACCGCCGATGGCCGCGGGTCCAAAGACGCCCGCGCGCACCGGCCGCCAGCCGTCCGCGGCCCGCCGCAAATTCGCATCTCGCCGGGTCCGGCCGCGTATGGTAGCTGCGAGCAAGCGCTGCCCGAGTCGACGGAGCGGTGACGAGCACGGGAGGTGCGCGTTGGTCAAGCGAGCGGGCGTCCATCTGCTGGTGGCGGCTTTGGCGGTGAGCGCCTGCGGCCTGCACGGCGACGTCGGAGATCTCGGCGACCTGATCTTCGGAAACGGCGGCGACGTCCCGCGCGAACAGCTCGGCGTACAGAACGAGTTCTTCGGCAACCCCAAGGGGGGTCCGGCGGCGCAGGCAGCGGACATCCGTAACACGCTGGGGCTGCGCCACATCCGCACGAGCTTCTTCTTCGACGAGAGCTTTCTGCCGAGCGAGGGAGCCAGCCCGAACTTTTCCCGTTTCGACACCATCCTCGCCGCGATTCCGCCGGACACCGACCTGCTGCCGATCCTCGCCTACGCGCCGCGCTGGCTCGCCAACCGCGCCGACTGGAAGGACGTGTTCGTCGACCGCTACGTCATCCCGCTCCTCGACCGATACGGCGGCGACGGACGCATCGTCGGCTGGGAGATCTGGAACGAGCCCGACGCCTTCTGCAACGGACGCGTCGCCCCGCCCGGGGTGCTGGATTGCTCGCCGCGCGACTACGTCGATCTGGTCGCGCGCGTCGCGCCGGAGATCCGCCGGCGCAGCGGCGGCCTGGTCGTCGGCGGCGCCACGACGAGCATCAACCAGAGCTTCCCGAGCCACTTCGACTACAACAAGGACATGGTGAACGCGGGCCTGCTGCCGTTGATCGACGTCTACACCTTCCACTGGTACGGGTCTCAGCTCGAGAAGCTCACGTTCGGCGGCATCGCCGACTTCCTGAACGACACCGGCATGCTCGTGTGGTGCACGGAGAGCGGCGAGCAGGGCTCGACCCGCCAGCTACAGCACGCCGAGGACGTCTTCCCGGCGCTGGACGACGAGATCGACCACCTCGAACGGATCTACGTCTTCACCTACTTCGACGGCGCGGGCTCGGCGGACACGTTCGGCCTGGTCTCCGCCGAAGGCATCGAGTCCGACCTCTACCAGTTCCTGCGCGACAGCGGCTAGCGGAGCGCCGCCGCGCGAGAGCGCCTGCGGCGCGGCTCGGCGGGGTCCCGGGCACGCTCGTCGCTTGTGAGCGCGCGCGGCCACCGATATACTCGGGCCAGGTGATCAATCGACGGTGACCCGAAGGAGTGCACATCACTGTCGAGGCGAGCCGACGTCCCGCCACTCTATGGCCGGCTCGCAGGGAGGGCGTTGATGGATCATCCGGCGAGCACCTTCGAGCGCATCATCAAAGAGGACCGCGTCGCCCGCGAGAGCAAGCTGTGGCGCGGCTCCCTGCTCGACTACCTCGAGATCCTCAAGAAGAACCCCACCATCCCGAAGCTCTCCCACGCCCGCCTGTACGACATCATCATTCAGCGGGGCGTCGCGGAGATCAGCGCCAGCGGGGACGGCGCGGTGAAGCGGCTCTACAAGGACGAGCCGGTCAAAATTTTCAACTTCTTCAAGGAGGAGTTCTTCGGCATCGAGAAGACGATCGCGCAGATCGTCCGTTACTTCCACGCCGCTTCGCTCAAGGGCGAAGAGAGCCGGCAGGTACTCTACCTGATGGGACCGGTCGGCTCGGGCAAGAGCTCGCTGGTCGAGCGACTGAAGGCCGGCCTCGAGGCCAGCGATCCGTTCTACGCGATCGAGAACTGCCCGATGAACGAGGAGCCCCTGCACCTGATTCCGAGGCACCTGCGCAAGGAGTTCGAGAAGATGATCGGCGTGCACGTCGAGGGCGACCTCTGCCCGGTGTGCCGCTATCGCCTGAAGGAGGAGTTCGGCGGCCGCTACGAAGAAGTGCCGGTCGTGACGCGGGTGTTCTCCAAGCGCAACCGCGTGGGCGTCGGCGTGGTGCCGCCGGTCGACCCGAACAACCAGGACACCTCCGTGCTGATCGGCTCGGAGGACATCTCGAAGCTCGATCTCTATTCCGAGGGCGATCCTCGAGTCCTCGACCTGAACGGCGCCTTGAACGTCGGCAATCGCGGCATGGTCGAGTTCATCGAGGTCTTCAAGAACGAGACCGAGTACCTGCACGCGATGATCACCGCGACCCAGGAGAAGGTGATTCCGGCCCCGGGCCGCCACGGCATGGTGTACGTCGACCTGTGCATCGTCGCGCATTCGAACGAGGCGGAGTGGCAGAAGTTCCGCGCCGATCACACCAACGAGGCGATCCTCGACCGCATCGTCGTCATCAAGGTGCCGTACAACCTGCGCCTGTCCGAGGAGGTCAAGATCTACCAGAAGATCATCCGCAACTCGGACTTCCGCGCGCACGTCGCGCCGCACACGCTGGAGATCGCCTCGCAGTTCGCGATCCTGTCGCGGCTCGAGCCGACCGGCAAGTGCGACCTGATGACCAAGCTGAAGCTCTACAACGGCGAGGAAGTGGTCGAGAAGGGCCGCACCAAGAAGATCGACGTTCGCGAGCTGCGCGACGAGACCAAGCGCGAGGGCATGAGCGGCATCTCCACCCGATTCATCATGAAGGCGCTCGACAACGCGCTCTCCGACAACGTCGAGGGCAACTGCATCAATCCGATCAACGTGCGCGAGTCGCTGATCGGCATGGTCAAGGAAGCGGACCTCCCCGACGACACGCGCAAGCAGTATCTCGAGTTCCTGCAGGACACGCTCCACAAGGAGTATCTCGAGGTCCTCGAGAAGCAGATCACCCGCGCGTTCGTCTATTCGTACCAGGAGCAGGCCGAAGCGCTCTTCCAGAACTATCTCGACCACGCCGAAGCCTTCGTGAACAAGACCAAGGTCAAGGACAAGAACACGCGCGAGGAACTCCAGCCCGACGAAGGGTTCCTGAAGTCGATCGAGGAGCAGATCGCGATCATCGGCTCCGCCGCCGACGGCTTCCGCCAGGAGGTGATCGCCTACCTGTGGGCGGCGAGCCGACGCGGCGACCGGATCAGCTACCGGAGCTACGAGCCACTCAAGGAGGCCATCGAGAAGAAGCTCATGACGTCGGTGCGGGACATCAGCCGCATCATCACCAAGGCCCGCACGCGCGACGAGGAGCAGACCGACAAGTACAACGCGATGGTCAAGAATCTGCTCGAGAACGGCTACTGCCCCTCGTGCGTGGACGTGGTGCTCAAGTATGCGGCCAACAACCTCTGGAAGGACTGAAGAGCCCCGCGCCGTTCGCGGGACACCCCCGCCTCTCCACCCGCCGCTTCTCGTTCGATGGGACGGCAGCTCCGGCAGCGCGCCGCCCACGCCGAAAAAGGGGTCGGGAGTCTTTTCCCGCAATGGCCCGAAGGGCGCTTCACACAAGAGACTCCCCCTTCACAGAAAAGACTCCCGACCCCTTTTTCGACGTGGGACTCAAGTGTGCACGGCGCAAGACGATTGGCGCGGCCCCGAGCGGAGACGCGCCCTCGGCGCCTTTCCCACCTGAGACGCTGCGCCATGGACACCGTGTTCCGCCCCTATCAGCATTCCGACGCCGAGCGCTCCGACCGCTCCGCCGGCGACCGCCTCCGCCACCGCCAGAAGGTCCGCGAATCGATCCGCGAGAACATCGCCGACATCATCGCCGAGGAGTCGATCATCGGCAAAGACCGCGACCGCGTGATCAAGGTGCCGCTGCGCGGCATCAAGGAGTACCGTTTCGTCTACGGCGACAACGAGCCCGGCGTCGCGCAGGGCAACGGCCAGTCCCAACCCGGCCAGGTGGTCGGCCAGGCGCGGCGCGACGGGCAGAAAGGCGGCGAGGATCGCGCCGGCGACCGTCCCGGCCAGGACTACTACGAGACCGACGTCACCCTCGAGGAGCTGATCGACATCATGTTCGAGGACCTCGAGTTGCCCGACATGGAGCGTCGCGCCTTGCGGCAGATCACCGCCCCGCGCCTCTCCAGGCGCAAGGGCTACCGGTCGGTCGGCATCCGCGTGCGGCTCGACAAGCGGCGCACGGTCCGAGCCAAGGTGAGGCGCGAGCTGGCCACCCGCCGCAACCAGGCGGATGGATCACCGCCGGAGCGGTTCCCGTTCCACGAGGACGACCTCACCTACCGCCACGTGGTCGCCGAGGAGCGGCGCGAGTCGAACGCCGTGGTCATCTGCATCATGGACACCTCCGGTTCGATGGACACGATGAAGAAGTACCTCGCGCGATCTTTCTTCTTCCTCCTCTACCAGTTCATCGCCACCAAGTACCGCAACGTCGAGATCGTCTTCATCGCGCACCACACCGAGGCCAAGGAAGTGACCGAAGACGAGTTCTTCCACAAAGGCGAATCTGGCGGCACCATGATCTCGGCCGGCTACGGCAAGGCGCTGGAGATCATCGC
>JACPRU010000007.1 GCA_016189835.1 Deltaproteobacteria bacterium
GAGCGCACCACCATGTGCGTCTCCCGCGCCGCCCAGGTCGGCAGCGGACAGGTGAACACCGTGCCCACCGGCAGCGCCGCGCTCCAGTAATACGTGAGATCCAGGCGGTTATCGAACTCGACCGCGATCGACAGGTAATCGTGCGTCGGAATCGTGTTCTCCGCCTCGCTGGCCGGCAACTTGGAAACCAGCCAGCGCCACGACAGCGTGGTGTCGGGGGTCAAATCGATCTCGACCGGCTTCTGCAAGATCCCCGCGTCCTCGTGCATGTGCACCCCGATTCCGCCGCCGCGCGACGAGAAGATCGCATTGTCGCCGAGAAACCAGAGCTGCTCCCAGCCCTCGGGCTTGACCACCGGCGAAGCCAGCCGCCGAAGCTCGGCGCCGATCAGCGGGTCCTGCGGACCGGCGGCCGCGATCGCGGCCAGACCCTCCGCCGCGCCGCCGCTCCAACGGATCGCCGCCACCTCGATCACCCCCGTGACCGTCTGGTACAGCTCGACCGGGGTCGCGAGCTCGCCGTCGCGCGTCGCCCATTCCCCCTGGTAGGTCGCGAAGTGAAGCGCCCCGGCCGCCGTCGCGCGAAACGTGTGCGTGGCGCCGGTTCCCTTGAAGATCGTCCCGCGCTCGCCGATCCGCGTCCACAGGTGAAAGCTCGGCCCGCCCCACAGCCCGAGCTCCTCGGACGCCGCCACTCGCCCCTCGGCGAGCCAGGTCAGCTCGTCGCCGGCGCGAACCGCGAGCGTGGAATCGGTCCACGGCGGCAGGTTGCCGGGCAGACGCACGATCTTCCAGTCGGCGACGTGGCGGCGTGCCGCCTCCGGCAAGCGCTCGAACAGCGATCGGTAGCGTTCCGCGAAGCTCATGGCTGCCTCATCGCGCGGATCAGGATGTCCGCGACCTCGGGGCGCGAGAACTCCATCGGCGGCCGCTCGCCGCGCGAGAGCATCGCGCGCACCCCGGTTCCCGACAGCGCGATGTGGTGCTCCGGCGGGTGCGGGCAGGTCTTGGTCGACGCCATCCCCTCGCAGCGCTGACACCAGAACGTGTGCTCGTAGAAGAGCGGCGTGATGCCGATCTCCTCGGCCGAGAAGTGGTCGAAGATGCGGTGGGCGTCGTAGGTGCCGTAGTAGCTGCCGACCCCCGCGTGATCGCGGCCGACGATGAAGTGCGTGCAGCCGTAGTTCTTGCGCAGGATCGCGTGGAAGATCGCCTCCCGCGGTCCGGCGTAGCGCATGTTCGCTGGCAGCACCGAGAGCACCACGCGGTCGGCCGGGTAGTAATCCTTGATCAACGCCTTGTAGCACTCCATGCGCACGGAGGCCGGGATGTCGTCGCCCTTGGTCTCGCCGACCAGAGGGTGGATGAGCAGGCCGTCGCAGCTCTCGAGCGCGCACTTCTGCAGGTACTCGTGGGCGCGGTGGATCGGGTTGCGGGTCTGGAAGGCGGCGATGCGCTTCCAGCCCTTCGCGGCGAACAGGGCGCGGGCCTGCGCGGGGTCGAGCCGATGATCGGCGAACTCGACCTCGCTCGGGCGGTCGAGGACGGTGACGCGCCCGCCGAGATAGACCTCGCCCTGCGCGTACACCGCGGCCACGCCCGGGTGTGCTTCCTCGGTCGTGCGATAGACCTCCGCCGCCTCGCGCCGCTTGTCGGGGCGGTATTTCTCGGCGAGACGCAGGACGGCGAGCGGCTTGCCGCTCTCCTCGACGAGCGCGACGTCGCGGCCGAGCGCGCAGCTCTCGGCTTCCTCCCGGGAGACGGCCAGCGTGACCGGGATCGTCCACGGCAAGCCGCCGGCGAGCCGCATGCGCGAGACCACGGAATCGTAGTCGGCTTCGCCCAGGAAGCCATCGAGCGGGCTGAACGCGCCGACGGCGATCATCTCGAGGTCGGAGATCTCGCGCCGGGTGAGCACGATCCGCGGCAGAGAGGGGAGGCGCGACATCCAGCGGTCGCGCTCCTCGGCGGGGACGAGCCGCTGGACGAGCGCGCCGCCGTGCGGTGCGATGGTATCGGTCATTCGTCTTCTCCTGTCGTAGCGTTCATGGGGCGCAGAGGACGCACCCGGGTCGGGAGGGCAGGGCCATAGGCCGGGCCTGCGGCCGCTCCCAGTCCACCTGCCAGACGACGGGGCGATCGATGGGCTCGACCGCGAGCAGAGCGCGCAGCGTCGCCAGCGCGATGAACGTGCCGAGCAGGGTCGACGGTTCGTCCGCCCGCGCGGCGCCGACGAACGCGTCGAGACACTCGCGGCACGCCCGACCGGCGGGGAGCTGCGCGCAGATCAGCCGCTCGGCATCGGCTCCGCCCCACAGCATGACGGCTGCCTCGGGCAGACGGGCGGGCAGGGGAGTGCCGATGGCGACCGCGGCCGACGGCCGCGCGAGCCCGGCGGCGGGGAGCCAGCGGCAATCGGGGTTGCGCCGCGCGATCCACCTTCCGATCTCTTCCTCCCCGCCGCCGTCCAGGCCGAGCGCGGCCGCGGTCGCACCGTGGAGCGGCGCGCCCTCGAGCGCGAGCGCGCCGACCCCGGCCCCGGCCAGGTAGCTCGCACAGACGAGCGCCGCATCGCCGCGGCCGTGCAGGCGGACGGTCGAGCGGAGCAGCCGTTGCTGTCCGGCAGCGCCGACCTCGGGGAGGATCAGCTGCCGGCAATAGCGGTCGATCTGGGCGTCGGTCAGCATGTCACTGGGTCGATGGACCGCTCCGTCCGCCTCTGCTTATGTCCGGCGGCTGGCGGCGATGCAACGCGCGGTCCGGGATCGGTTACTCGATGACGTTTTTCTCGATCGGCTCGACGCGCACGCCGAGCGCCGAGAGCCAGCGGATTGCGGCCGCCACCTCGGGCTCCTCGCCCTCGATCTCCAGCGCGACGAGGCCGACCTCGGCCGAGATGTTGGCACCGCGGATGTTGGTGACCACGCGGAATTTCCGGCCGAGCCGGTAGATGATCGGCTCCTTCAGCAGCGCGGGCGGGTAGGTGAGGTAGATCTTCTCGCGCACGCTCGAGCGCAGGCCGCGCGCCTTGGCGCGCACGGCTCTCAAGGCCGCGGCTCCGCCGGGCCGAGCTTCTGCCAGCCGATCCACAGGTTGGTGGACAGGTAGCGGTCGCCGAAGTCGGGGAACAGCACGACGATCAATCCCTCGCGGATCTCGCGCGCGACCTGGATCGCCGCCAGCATGGCCGCCCCCGACGACTGGCCGAGCACCAGGCCCTCCTCGCGGCCGAGCCGGTACACCATGTCGTAGGATTCCTCGGTCGAGGCCGGGATCTTGCGGTCGAGTTCGTGCTCCTTGTAGATGCCGGGGACGATCGAGCTGGCCATGTGCTTCAGCCCCTCGAGCCCGTGGAACGCGTCGTCGGGCTCGACGCCGATCACCTGCACGTCGCGCCGCTTCGACTTCAGGAAGCGGCCGGTGCCCATGATCGTGCCGCCGGTGCCGAGCCCGGCCACGAAGTGGGTGATGCGCCCGGCGGTCTGCTGCCAGATCTCCGGGCCGGTGGTGCGGAAGTGGGCGAGCGGGTTCGCCTCGTTGAAGTACTGATCGGGCTTGAAGTAGCGCTCGCGCGCCTCGCCGTAGATCTGCCGGCACAGGCGGATCGCCCCGTCCGAGCCTTCGAGGCCGCTCGAGAACGTGATCTTGGCGCCGTAGGCGGCGATGATCTTCTTGCGCTCGCGGCTGACGTTCTCGGGCATGACCAGCTCGACCGGATAGCCGAGCACGGCGCCGATCATCGCCAGGGCGATGCCGGTGTTGCCCGAGGTCGAGTCGATGATGGTCTTCCCGGGGCGCAGCGCGCCGCTCTTCAGCCCCTCCTGGATCATGCCGAGCGCGGGCCGGTCCTTCACCGAGCCGCCGGGATTGAAGCCCTCGAGCTTGGCGAGGATCTTGACCCCGGCGGGCACGTCGCGCGCCACGCGGCGGATCTCGACCATCGGCGTGTGGCCGATCAGGTCGAGCACCGACGGCCCCTCGACCGGAGCCGGCTGGGCCTTGCGCAGATCTGCGATGGCGGAGGCCATGCGCCTCGCGTGGCTCCCTGGCGCTAGCCGCCGACCACGGCGCCGCCGGCGATCGCCGGGACGATCGACACCTCGTCGCCGTCCTGGATGGCGGTGTCGAGGTTCTGCAGGAAGCGGATGTCGTCGCCGTTCACGTAGATGTTGACGAAGCGCCGAACCCGGCCGTTGGCTTCGCAGAGGCGCTCCTTGATGCCCGGAAACCGGCTGTCCATGTCGGCCACCACCTGACCGACCGTCGCTCCGCCCGCCGCCACCTCGTCGGCGCCGCCGGTGAACTTGCGCAGCGGCGTGGGAATTCGCACCTTGGCCATTCGCTCGAGTCCTCCTTCGCCCGCTTATAGCCGCCAGGCGGGCTTCACTGAAGCGCCGCTCGCTTGGCCGGGATGTCGCCGAGGCGCGCGTACAGCGCGTCGAAATCCGCCAGCCGGGAGCCGATCGTGAACGGCTGCTCGACCGCGCCGTCGACCGCCTCGAGCGTCTTGTAGCCGTTGCCCGTCACGCACACGACGATCGACTCGTCGCGCGGGATGCGGCCCTGCTCGACGAGCTTCTTGGTCACCGCCACGGTCGTGCCGCCGGCGGGCTCGGTGAAGATGCCCTCGGTGCGCGCGAGCAAACGGATGCCCGCGACGATCTCCGCGTCGGTGACCGACTCACCCCAGCCGCCGCTCTCGCGCACGGCCTTGAGCACGTAGTAGCCGTCGGCCGGGTTGCCGATGGCGATCGACTTGGCGATGGTGTTCGGCTTCACCGGCGTGATCAGGTCGGCGCCGCGGTGGAGCGCCTGGACGACCGGCGCGCAGCCCGCCGCCTGCGCCGTGTAGATCGCCGGCAGCGGGTCGCCGACCAGACCGATATCGCGCAGCTCCTTGAACGCCTTGGCGACCTTCGGCAGGATCGTGCCGCCGGCGGTGGGGACCACCACGTGCCTCGGCAGCTTCCAGCCGAGCTGCTCGGCGATCTCGAAGCCGTAGGTCTTGGCGCCCTCGGTGTAGTAGGGGCGGAGATTGACGTTGACGAACGCCCAGCCGTACTTGTCGGCGATCTCGCTGCACAGGCGATTGACGTCGTCGTAGTTGCCTTCGATCGCCACCACCCGCGGCCCGTAGATCGCCGAGCCGACCACCTTGCCCTTCTCGAGGTCGTGGGGGATGAAGACGTAGCAGAGGAGCCCGGCGCGCGCGGCGTGCGCCGACACCGAGTTCGCCAGGTTGCCGGTGGACGCGCAGGACACCGTGTCGAAGCCGAGCTCGATCGCCTTGCAGATCGACACCGAGACGACGCGGTCCTTGTAGGAGAACGTCGGGTGATTGACCGAATCGTCCTTCAGCCAGAGCTCCGCGACGCCGAACTCCCGCGCCAGCCGGTCGGCCCGCACCAGCGGCGTGAAGCCGGAGTGCAGGCCGACGGACGGCTCGCCCTCGACGGGAAGCAGCTCGCGGTAACGCCAGAGGTCGCGCGGGCGCGACTCGACGACCTCGCGCGTCATGCGGCGCGCGACCGCCCGGTAGTCGTAGACGACCTCGAGCGGCCCGAAGCAGGTCTCGCACACGTGGGCGGCGACCTTCGGATAGTCGGCTCCACATTCCCGGCACTTCAAACCGATCACCGTGCTCATCACGTCTCCTTCGACTGAGGGTGCGCCGCCGCCGCGCCGCGGGCCGCCGCGCGGGGCCCGCACGCCGGGCAGCGAGCGGAGCGGCGCAGGCTCACCTCGCGCAGCTCGAGCGTCCGGGCGTCGAACGTCAGCAGGCGGTCGACGTCCGCCGTGCCGGCGAGCACGCGCAGCGCGGCGCGGGCTTGCAGCACGCCGATCAGCGCGGCGAGCGGCCCGAGGATGCCGGCGTCGCGGCACGAGCCGGCCTCCTCCTCGGAGGGCGGCTCGGGGAACAGACAGCGCAGGCAGGCGCCGCGCCCCGGCACGATCGTGAACAGCTGCCCGTGGAAGCCGATCGCCCCGGCGTGGACCAGCGGCTGGCCGCGGTCGACGCAGACGTCGTTCAGCAGGAACTTCGCGGCGGCGTTGTCCGTGGCGTCGATGACCACGTCGTAGCCGGCGAGACGGCGGGCGGCCGCGCCGGGGCTCGTCAGCCGCTCGATCGAGGGCTCGACGGCGATCGACGGGCGCAGGCGGCGAAGCTTCTCCGCGGCGACCTCCGCCTTGGGACGGCCGACGTCCGCGGTCTCGTGGAGGATCTGGCGGTGCAGGTTCGAGATCTCCACGCGATCCGCGTCGACCAGGCCGAGGCGGTCGATGCCCCGCTCGGCGAGCTCGAGGGCAGCGGCCGCGCCGAGGCCGCCGATGCCGACGACCGCCACCGAGCCCCCCTTCCTGTGGAGAACGCTGGACAAGGGGTCGAGACTAGCATCGGCAACGGTCAATTTCGAGCGGACGGACTCGGCTGGCTCGGCTGGGTGTGGGCGTCGGAGACGTTGGTCGGGGCCGGGGCCGGCGGGACGGCGGGCGCCGGAACGCGCGCGAGCGATGGCCGCCCGAGGGTCTCGACCAGCGCCGGCAGCGGCGCGTCGGGCACGGCGACCTGCTTGCCCTTGAGGTCCGCGAGCGCGTCCTGCGCCTCGGCGAGATCCGCGCTCTTTGGGTATTGCGAGACCAGCGAGGCATACGCCAAGGCTGAGCGGGTCAGATCACCGCGCGAGCGGAGGTACCTCGCGAAATGCGCCAGCGCGAGGGCGGCGACGTCGGTGTCGGGATAGTTCTCGAGCAGGCGGCGCAGGCGCCCCTCGGCGCCGATGGGATTGGTCCAGATCAGGTAGAACTTGGCGATCGCGAATTCGTGAGCAGCCAGGGTCTCGCGGCATTCCTTGAGCTTCTGCCGGGCCTCCGCCGTGAACGGGCTGTCGGGGTAGCGCTCGAGCACCGAGGCGAAGTGGGCCTGCGCGTTCTCGGCCGCCCGCTGGTCGCGATCTCGCTTGCCCATCTGATCCATGAACGCCAGCGCCGTGTAGTACTCCGTCAGCGCCAGGTTGGGATTCGTCGGGTGCATGCGCTGGAAGTCCTGGAAGGAAGCGATCGCCTCGGCGTACTGCTTGTTCTGGTATTGCGCTTGCCCGATCTTGAGCTGCGCCTCCTCGCTGTAGTCGCTGAACGGGTGCTCCTCGAGCAGCCTCTGGTATTCCTGGATGGCGAGGTCGTACATGCCGCCTTCCATCGCCTCGTTCGCCTTCTGCGCGTACTCCTTGTCGGTGAGCACCGGCTCGGTGCTGCACGACGCGAGCAACAACAGCACGACCGTGAGCGTTTTCTTCACGAGCGATCACTCCTCAACGCGCGAGCAGCAGTCGATCCCGGCTCTCGCCGAGGTACCAGTAGCGGAGATAGAGAAGCGCCGCCAGGTTGTAGCCGCTGTGACAGATGATCGGCGGCAGCAGGCTGCCGGTCAGCTGGAACAGCACGCCGAAGGCGAGCCCGACGCACGAGGCCCAGACCACGTAGCTCAGGTTGAGCGGGTGCAGCAGACCGAACAGCACGCCGGCGGCGAGGATGCCGAACTCGCCTTGCACCGCGCCGCGGAAGAAGATCTCCTCGGAGACGCCCGACAGCACCGCCAGCGCGGAGATCTCGGCGAGCGTCAGGCTCTTGCCGAACGGCGTGAGCAGATCGTCCCACACGCCCTTCATCTCGCGCAGCAGCAACACGCGCGATGCCCACGCCGAGGTGAAGAACGGCAGCGACAGGCACAGCGCCGAGGCCGAGAGCAGGCCGATCAACAGATCGACACCGCCCGCCCGCAGGTGTCCGAGGACGCCGAGATCGCGCACCCAGCTCCAGGCGATGGCTCCCGCCACCAGGCCGACCGCCAGCGTGCCCTCGAGGCGAACGATGCGCGACTGGCGGAACCCCGTCGGGCGGGAACGCTCTTCGAGGCTGCCGCCCGAGATCAGTGATTGACGCGCGTTCATCGAGGGTGTTAGTGGGCCGCCATCCCAGCCCCAGCAGCAGGCGCATTATTGCCGCAAATCGAAAACGCCCGCAAGGACGACGTGCCGACGAGAGCGGAGCGTGCGCGAGCTGCGTGAGCTGTGGCGGGACACCCGCCTGGTGGTGTTCACCGCGATCTCGGCCGCGCTCTATGCGGCGATCCTCGTGCCGTTCAAGGTGATGCCGATCATCCCCGGCGTCACCGAGCTTCGCCCGGCCAACGCCGTTCCCGTGATCTGCTCGTTCCTGTTCGGGCCCGCCGCGGCGTGGGGCAGCGCGATCGGCAACCTGATCGGCGATCTGTTCGGCGGCATCGGGCCGGGAGACGCGTTCGGCTTCGCCGGCAACTTCCTCTACGGGCTCGTTCCCTACCGCGCGTGGGAGGCGATGGGCGGCGGCGACCCGGTGCCGCGGTCGCTCGGCGATTGGCTGCGCCTGCTGTTCGTCGTGCTGCTGGCGGCCGCCGCCTGCGCGCTGGTGGTCGGCTGGGGGCTCAACCTGCTCGGCTTCGTCCCGTTCCCGGTGCTCGGCAACGTGGTGCTGTGGAACAACCTGATCGCCGCCGGCGTCCTCGCCCCGCTCACGCTGCGCGTGCTCTACCCGCGCGTGCGCTCCGGCGGCTTCCTCTACTTCGAGATGGTGAGCGGCCGCCCGCGCCGCGCGCGTGGCCAGCGCCTGTGGCTCGCCGGCGCCGCGCTGTTCGCGCTCGGCGGCCACCTGGCCGGCAATCTGATCTACGCCGGACGCTGGCTTCCCCCCTGGGTGGCGGTGTTCGACGTCGCCACGCCGAGCCGCGCCTTCGAGGTCGGCGTCGGCCTGGCGCCGTTCATCGTCGGGCTGTTCGCCTGCGTGCTTCTGCTGTGATGGACGACGAGGCGCTGGCGTACGAGCGGTTCGCGGTGAGCTACGCCGCGCCCGCGGCCGCCGCGCTCGACGGCGTCTCGCTGCGCGTCGCGCGAGGCGAGATGGTCGCCGTGCTCGGCGCCACCGGCGCCGGCAAGTCGACGCTTCTCAAGTGCGCCAATCGACTGGTGCCCACGCTGCGGCGGGCAGAGCTCCGCGGCACGCTGCGCGTGCTCGGCCGGCCGGTGGACGGTCTCGCCGTCCACGACCTGGCGGACCGGGTGGGATTCGTCTTCCAGGACTTCGAGGCCCAGCTCTTCTCGACCAGCGTGGAGGAGGAGGTGCTGTTCGGGCTCGAGCAGCTCGGCGTCGATCCCGGCGCCATGGCGGAGCGCATCCGCCGCGCGCTCGACTCCGTGGGTCTGGCGGGCTTCGAGCGGCGCGACCCGGCGACGCTCTCCGGCGGCGAGAAGCAGCGCCTGGCGATCGGCGCGGTGCTGGCGCTCGAGCCGGAGCTGTGGCTGCTCGACGAGCCCTCCACGGACCTCGATCCGGCGGGGCGGCGCGAGCTGTTCGCGCTGCTCGGGCGGCTGCGCGCGAAGCGGGGCACGCTGGTCGTCGTCGAGCACGACACCGAGGCGATGGCCGACGCGGATCGCTGGGTGGTGCTCGATCGCGGCCGGGTCGCGCTCGCCGGGCGGCCGCCCGAGCTGCTCGAGCGACCCGACGAGCTCGCGGCGCTCGGCGTGCGGCCGCCGGATCTCGCCGTGGTCTGCCGCCGGTTCGGCGTGCCCGCCTGGCCGCTCGACGTGGAGCGCGTCGCGGAGCGCCTCGGCGCGCTCGGGCGGCGGCTGCGCGCGGCGCCGAACGCCGCGGCGGAGAGCGCCGGCGAGGTGGTGCTCGAGGCCCGGAGCCTGCGCTTCGCGTACGAGGACCAGGATCGCCCGGCGCTCGACGGCGTCGACTTCACGCTGCGGCGGACGGAGTTCGTGGCGCTGGTCGGCGCCAACGGCTCGGGAAAGAGCACGCTCGCGCGGCGCATCGCCGGGCTGCTCGACGGCGGCTCGGGAGAGGTGCGGTGGCGCGGCCGCCCGCTCGGAGCGCTGGCGGCGGGCGAGCGGGCGGCGGCCGTCGGCTACGTGTTCCAGAACCCCGACGAGCAGATCTTCGCCGCCACCGTCGGCGAGGAGATCGCCTTCGGGCCGCGGCAGATGGGCTGCGCACCCGAGGAAGTGTGGGCGCGCGTGCGGGCGGTGATCGAAGCCGTCGGTCTCGGCGGGCTCGAGGAGCGCGATCCCTTCCTGCTCGGCAAGGGCGAGCGGCAGAAGGTCGCGGTGGCCTCGATCCTCGCGCTGCGCCCGGCGGTGCTGATCCTCGACGAGCCGACGACCGGACTCGACTTCGCCGAGCAGCGCGCGCTCATGGACGTTCTCGAGAGCCTGCACGCCGCGGGCCAGACGATCGTCATCATCACCCACGTGCCGTGGGTGGTCGGCCGCTACGCGCGGCGCGGCGTGCTGCTGCGCGAGGGGCGGGTGCGCTTCGACGGCGCGGTCGCCGAGCTGTTCGCCGACGAGGCGCTGTGCCGGGAGGCGGACTTCGTGCCGCCCGAGATCGCGCGCCTCGGCAACCGCCTCGGCGCCGCGGCGGTCGACGTCGAGCGCTTCCTCGCCGCCTGGGAGTGATCCATCGGGGCAGAGTCTCGCCGCCGCACACCAAGACATGCGATCCGAAACCGGCACAGGCCGCCGTCGTCCGCTCGATGCGGGCTGAGATGCGCGTCAACCTCTACATCGATCGCGACACGTTCCTCCATCGTCTGCACCCGCAGGTGAAGCTCGGCATTCTCGCCGCCACGTTCGCCTCGATCTACGCGATCGACCGCCCGCTGCTGGTCGCGCCGGCTCCCGTCGCGCTCGGTCTCCTGTTGTTCGCCGCCGGGGCGGCCGGCAACGCGCGCCGGTTCGCGCCGATGCTCCTCGCCGTGCCGGTCGCGACGTTCACCATGTGGAGCCTGTTCTACGGATACGGCGCGAACGCCGCCGCGGCGCCGCCGCGCTCCGAGGCCATGGAGTTCGCCGCCGCCATGGCGCTCAAGCTCGAGAGCTTCGTGCTGTCGAGCCTCCTCTGTCTGTCGATCACCCGGGTCGAGGAGTTCACCGAGGCGTTGCGCGGGCTCGGCGTCCCGTATCGGGTGAGCTTCACGGTGGCGATGGCGTTTCGGCTGGTGCCGCTGTTTCTCGGCTCGGCGCTGTCGGTGGTGACGGCGCAGCGGGCCCGCGGCCTCGATTTCAGCCGCGGCAGCGTGCTGGCGCGCCTGCGGCGCTATGTGCCGGTGATCGTGCCGGTGTTCATGGGGGCGTTGCGGCGCGCCGATGCCATGGCGATGGCGCTCGAGGCGCGCGGCTTCGGCCGCCGCACGCGCCGCGCCTCGTTCGTGCGCTCGCGGCTGGCGCCGCGCGATCTCGTGGTCGGCGCCGCGCTCGCCGCGGTCGTTCTCGCCTACCTCTCGGCGTGGGCGCTCGGCTACGGCCGCCTCGGCGGCGGCCGATGAGCGCGGCGTCGCGGGGCTCTTGCCTGCGGCTCGCGCTCGTGGCGGTGCTGCTCGCCGCCCCGCCCGCCCGCGGATGGGGCTTCGCGGCTCACCGCATGATCGAGGAAGAGGCGATCGAGACGCTCTCCGAGCCGCTGCGGGCCTACTTTCGAGAGCACCGGGAAGAGATCTCCGATGGGTCGATCGAGCCCGACACGGTGCTGCGGGCGCGTGACGGGGCGCGCGAGGCGTCCCGGCACTTCATCGACCTCGATCTCTACGGCGCGCCGCCGTTCGCCGATCTGCCGCGCAGCTACCGCGCGGCGGTCGATCGCTTCGGGCGCCGCGCGGTCGTGGAGCGCGGCACGCTACCCTGGACGATCGAGCAGAAGCACGCAGAGCTGCGCCGGGAGATGCGCGAGGGGCGGTGGCCGCAGGCGCTGCGGACCGCCGCCCACGCCGGCCACTACGTGGCGGACGCGACCATGCCGCTGCACGCCGTTTCCAACTACGACGGTCGCCGGACCGGGAATGCGGGCATTCACAAGGCGGTCGAGCACGACCTGGTCGACGAACGCATCGCGAGGTTCCGGACGCGCGTACGAGCCCGCCAGCGCCCCGCCACCGCGGCGGACTACGGGCGGGAGCGGGTGTTCGCGGTGATCTTCGAGAGCTTCGCCGCCGCGCCCGAGCTGCTCGACGCCGACCGCCGGGCCCGCCGGCTGGGCGCCGTCGGCTCGCCGGCGTACGTCGAGTCGCTCGACGATCGCCTCGGGGCGCTGCTCGCCGCGCGCCTCGCCCGCGCGGTCGACCTGCTCGGCGGGTTCTGGCAATCGGCCTGGGAGGAAGCCGGGCGGCCGGTTCCCCGGTGAGGCGGCGGGGTTCGCGCTACGGGCGGGCGCTGCCGCGCACCAGCATCGCTCCGCTGCGATCACAGCGCTCGATCCGCAGCCCCGCTCGCTCGAGCATCGGCACCGTCTCGCGCGGTTCGGGTGGCAGCCGGCGAAGAGGCGCCTCCAGAGCGGCGTTACGGCGTCCGTGACGCGCGCCAGCGCCGGCCGGTCGGCGCGCACGTGCTCGAAGAAGTGCAACCTGCCCGAGCCCGGTCGCAGCACGCGAGCCACCTCTCGCGCCGCCGCCGCGGCATCGGGAATCGTGCAGAAGACCGGCGCGGCGACCACCGAGTCGAAAGCCCCGCCGCGCCGCGAATGCGGCGGGTCCCGCGGGTGCCACACCCGCGGGTGCCGCGGTTGACTCGCATCCGGGCAGTCCCTACGATCACTCGCCGAGCTGCATGGACGACCAGCGCAACACACGGCGGCGCGTCGCCGTCACGGGAGTCGGCCTGGTGACCCCGCTCGGCATCGGTGTCGAGACCAACTGGGAGGCGCTCTCCCAGGGGCGCTCGGGGGTCGGGCCGATCACCCGATTCGACGCCCGGGACTTTCCCACGCGGATCGCCGGCGAGGTGCGCGACTTCCGGCCCGAGGACTTCATCGAGAGGAAAGAGATCAAGAAGATGGATCTCTTCATCCAGTACTCGGTGGCGGCCGCCGACATGGCGCTCGCCTCCTCGGGACTGAAGATCAACGACGACAACGCCGAGCGCGTGGGCGTGGTGATCGGCGTCGGGCTCGGCGGCCTGCCGACCATCGAGGAGTACCACAGCCTCTACCTCGAGAGCGGGTTGCGACGCATCTCGCCGTTCATGATCCCCAAGCTGATCTCCAACCTCGCTCCCGGACAGATCGCCATCAAGCACGGCGCCAAGGGCGTCAACTTCACGCCGACCAGCGCGTGCTCGTCGGGTGCACACGCCGTCGGCGAGGCGCTGCGCATGATCCGCCACGGCTACCAGGACGCGGTGATCTGCGGGGGAGCCGAGGCGTGCCTGTCGCCGACCGGCGTCGGCGGATTCGTGGCCATGCGCGCGCTCTCCAGCCGCAACGACGAGCCGGAGCGGGCCAGCCGGCCGTTCGAGAGGAACCGGGACGGCTTCGTGATGGGAGAGGGCGCCGGCGTGCTGGTGCTCGAGGAACTCGAGTCGGCGCGGCGCCGCGGCGCGACGATCCTCACCGAGGTGATCGGCTACGGCACCAACGGCGACGCCTACCACATCACGCAGCCGTCGCCCGAGGGCATCGGCGCGGCGCGCTGCATGGCGCTGTGCCTCGAGGACGCCGGCATCGGACCTGACGCGGTGCACTACATCAACGCCCACGGCACCTCGACCGAGTACAACGACGCGAACGAGACCAAGGCGATCAAGCGGGTGTTCGGCGAATACGCCGCGCGGCTGGCGGTCAGCTCGACGAAGTCGATGACCGGCCACCTGCTCGGCGCGGCGGGTGGCGTGGAAGCGGCGTTCACCGTGCTCGCCCTGCGGCGCGGGCTGATTCCGCCGACCATCAACTACGAGGAGCGCGACCCCGAGTGCGACCTCGACTACGTACCGAACGTCGCCCGCCGCGCGCCGATCGAGGTCGCGCTCTCCAATTCCTACGGGTTCGGCGGCACCAACGTCGCGCTGGCGTTCCGGCGAGGTGACTCGCTGGCCTGAGGCCGCGCCGCAGCGGCCGCCTCGCTCGGGCGGCGCGGTGGGCCGCCGCCGCGCCGGTTGCCGGACGGCGATCGGCCGCCGCGCCAGGAGCCGCCGATGAAACGCCGCACGGAAGACGCGGCGACGGAGCCGGCCAGCCCGCTCGAGCGGCGGCTGGTGTTCCTGGCCGGCAAGGGCGGAGTCGGCAAATCGACCGTCGCCACCGCGCTCGCGCTCGTCGCCGTCCGTCGGCGCAAGCGCGTGCTGCTGCTCGGCCTCGACTCGGACGACCGCGGGCGCGACGTGGCCGGGCTGCGCCCGGCGCCGGGCGCCGAGCCGGTCGAGGTGCTGCCGGGCTTGTTTCGCCAGAACGTCGAGGGCCGGGCGGCGCTCGAGGAGTACCTGCGCCTCGTCGTCCCGGTGCGGCGCGTGCTGCAGGCCGTGTTCGACAGCCGCGTGTATCAGTACTTCGTGGCCGCCGCGCCCGGCCTCAAGGAGCTGATGGCGATCGGCAAGATCTGGTACGAGGTCGACCGCGGTCGGTGGGACCTGGTGATCGTCGACAGCCCGGCGACCGGACACGCGCTGCAGTACCTGCGGATGCCGAAGGCCGCCTACGAGACGTTCACCACGGGGCTCGTCCATCGCGAGGCGAAGCGGGTGTGGGATCTGCTCCGCGACCCCGCCTCGACGGCGGTGTCGGTGGTGACGGTGGCCGAGGAGCTGCCGGTCAACGAGACCGTGGCGATCTGTCGCGAGATCCGCGAGCAGCTCGCGCTGCCGCCGGGCTGCTTGTTCGTCAATCGCGTGCACGCTCCCGACCTCAGCGCGGCCGAGCTCGGGCCGGCCGCCGCGCGCCCCCGCGGCGGCCGCCCGGCCGACGAGGCGCTTTGCCGCGCGGCCCTGGCGGCGGCCGAGGAGGAGATCGCCTGGGGCGCGCTGAACGAGAGCTACGGCCGGCGGCTCGCCGCGGAGACCGGCTGGCGGCTGGTGAAGCTGCCGTTTCTCTTCCGCGAGGAGTTCGGGTTCGGCGACGTCGAGGCGCTCTCGCGCCTGATCGAGCCCGTGGTCGCCCCGGCGGCGAAGCCGCGCCCGGGCCGCGAGGAGCCGCAGCGATGACCAGCACGCTGCGCGGCGTCGTCGAGCGCCACGACGTGATCGTATGCGCCGGCAGCGGGGGCGTGGGCAAGACCACGACCGCGGCGGCGATTGCCCTGTGGGGCGCGCAACGGGGCCGGCGCGCGGCGGTGCTCACCATCGATCCCGCCCGCCGGCTCGCGGACTCGCTCGGTCTGCCGCTCGCCGGGGGATCCGAGGTCGTGGTGCCGGCGGCGCTGCTGCGCGAGAACGGCATCGTGCTGCGCGGGTCGCTGTCGGCCATGATGCTCGATCAGAAGGGAGCCTGGGACTCGCTCGTCGAGCGGCATGCGCCGTCGGCGGAGGTCCGCGACCGCATCCTGCGCAACCGCTTCTACCAACACCTCTCGCAGAGCTTCGCCGGCTCGCAGGAGTACATGGCGATCGAGGAGCTGGCGCGGCTGCGCGACAGCGGACGCTACGATCTGATCGTCGTCGACACGCCGCCGTCGCGCCACGCGCTGGAGTTCCTCGAGGCGCCGCAGCGAATCGCCGACTTCCTCGACCGCAGGATCGTCCGCTGGTTCGTCAAGCCGTACGTCGCCGCCGGCTGGTCGGCGCTGCGGCTGCTGAACCGCACCGCCGGTTTCGTACTTCGCGCGCTGGAGGAAGCCGCCGGCGTCGGCGTGCTGGCCGAGATCTCCGACTTCTTCGCCGGCATGCAGGGCCTGTTCGACGGCATGAACGAGCGCATGGAGCGGGTCTACCGCGTGCTGAAGAGTCAGAAGACCGCCTTCGTCCTGGTGTCGAGCCCGGAGGAGGAGGTCCTCGAGGAAGCCGAGTACTTGAGCGACGAGATGAGGGCGCTCGGCATGCCGCTGCGCGCGGTGGTCTTCAACCGCGTCCACGAGGAGTTCACCGAGCCGGTGGACGACGACGACGTACCGCGCGGCGCGATCGGCGGCGGGGAGTGGCGTCGCGTGCAGGCGGCTCTCGAGCGCGCCGGCATCGCGCCGGCGGATCTCGCGCGCCGCCTGGCGCGCAACTTCGCCGCCTATCAGGATGTTGCGCGCGGGGACGGCCTGCGGCTCGAGATGTTCTCGCGCGGGCTGCCTCGCCAGGTGCCGATCGCGCGCGTGCCGAACTTCGCGGGCGATCTGCACCAGCTCAGCGCGCTCGCCCGCATGCATCCGTATCTGTTCGGCGGGGCGTGAGCGGCGTGGCCGGCGACCGCCGCGGCAACGCCGGACCCCCGTGCGCCCCGTCAGTAGCCCTCGGTGCCGGTGACGAACGATCGCGCCTGCGAGTAGTACGGCTCGGGCAGTCGCACGCGGAGCGCCTTTCTCCACAGGCCCTCGAGATCGTAGAACGCTCGAATCGGCTGGTAGAAGACGTGCACCACGACGTCGCCGTAATCCATCAACACCCACTGGCCTCGCGAAGTCCCCTCCTGCGCCAGCGGCTGCACGCCGACGGCCCGCAGGCCTTCCTCGATGTGCTGGGCGATCGCCCGCACCTGCGTATCGGACCGGCCGGTGCAGATCAGGAAGTAGTCGGCGACCGAGGTGAGCTTCGATACGTCGAGCAGCTGCAGATCGTGAGCTTTGCGATCGAGCGCGAGCCGGGTGCAGAGCAGAGCCTTCTCGATTCCGGGCCTCGGCCTCAAGTGTTCGCTTCTCCGCTCCGGTAGAGTCGATGTTCGCGAACGTAGCGCTCCACGGAGGACGGCACCAGGTAACGGATCGATGAACCCCGCCGCGCTCGCTCGCGAACGGCGGTCGCCGAGACGTCGATGCCGGTGATCGGAAGGAACTGCAGGGTGGTGCCCGTGCGGTGTCGGAAGCTCAGCGTGGCCGGATCATAACAAAACGCCTCCCGAGCGGCAACGGGAAGGTGCTCGATCGACGGCTCCGCGGCGTGCGGCGGGCGGCTGGTGACGGCGACGTTCGCCAGCTCGAACACGCGCACGACGTCCTTCCACGTCTGCATCTCGCGGAACGCGTCGATGCCGAGGACGAAGAACAGCGTCGCGTCCGATTCGCGCGCCGCAAAGGCCGCGAGCGTATCCACCGAGTAGGAGACCCCGCCGCGCTCGATCTCGATCGCCGAGACGCGGAACGCCGGGTTGTCGGCAATCGCCCGCTCGGCCATCGCCAGGCGGTCGCGTCCGCTGGCGAGCTGGCGCTGCGGCTTGTGCGGCGGCTCGTGGGCGGGGACGAAATAGACGAGGTCGAGCGCGAGCGTCTCGCGCACCTCCTCGGCGCTGCGCAGGTGGCCGAGATGGATGGGATCGAACGATCCGCCGAGGATGCCCAGCCGACGCGCCATCACCGCCGTTGGCCGCTACTCGCGCACCTGGCCGGCGCCGAGCACGAGGTACTTGTAGGTGGTGAGCTCGCGCAGACCCATCGGGCCGCGCGCGTGCAGGCGGTTGGTGGAGATGCCGATCTCGGCTCCGAACCCGAACTCGAAGCCGTCGGTGAAGCGCGTCGAGGCGTTGACGAACACCGCCGCCGAATCCACCGCGGCGAGGAAGCGGCGAGCCGCCGAGTAGTCCTCGGTGACGATCGCGTCGGCCAGCCCCGAGCCGTAACGCTCGATGAACTCGAGCGCGTCCTCCATCGAGTCGACGACCTTCACCGACAGGATCTTGTCGAGGTACTCCGTCGCCCAGTCCTCCTCGCTCGCCGCCCGGACGGTGGAAACGATCCGGCGGGTCTCGGCGCAGCCCCGGACCTCGACTCCCTCGGCCTCGAGCGCGCGGACCATACGCGGCAGGAACTCCTCGGCGATGTCGCGGTGCACCAGCAGGTTCTCGATCGCGTTGCAGACGCCGGGACGCTGCGCCTTGGCGTTGACGCAGATGCGGCCCGCCTGCGCGAGGTCGGCCGCGCGGTCGACGTAGAGCTGGCAGACGCCCTCGAGGTGCTTGATGACCGGAATCGTCGACTCGGTCTCGATGGCGCGGATCAGCTCCTTGCCGCCGCGCGGCACGATCACGTCGACGAGATCGTTCTGGCGGAGCAGGGCGCGCGTCGCCGCCCGCTCCTTGGTGCGAAGCAGCTGCACGGCCGCCGGCGGCAGTTCCGCGCCGTCGAGGGCGGCGAGGAAGAGGTCGGCGATCGCCGCGTTGGTGTGCAGGGCCTCGGAGCCGCCCTTCAAGATCGCGGCGTTTCCCGACTTGAGGCACAGCGCGGCGGCGTCGGCGGTGACGTTGGGCCGGGACTCGTAGAGGATCGCGATCACGCCGATCGGGATGCGCACCTGCCGGATCTCGAGGCCGTTCGGCCGCCGCCACGCGGCGATCGAGTCGCCGACCGGATCGGGAAGCGCGAGCACTTCTTCCACGCCGCGGGCCATCGTCTCGATGCGCTCCGGGCTGAGCGCGAGACGGTCGCGGAACGCCGCCGACAGC
Organism: Deltaproteobacteria bacterium; assembly: GCA_016189835.1. Taxonomy (GTDB): domain Bacteria; phylum Desulfobacterota; class Binatia; order JACPRU01; family JACPRU01; genus JACPRU01. Next base: position 18,376 of record JACPRU010000007.1, read on the forward strand.
GAGCCGGCGGCGGAGAGGTCCCGGGCGTTGGCCTCGAGTAGGCGCGCTCCGTGTGTGCGCAGGCCTGCCGCCGCCGCGCGCAGCGCGGCATTCTTGGCGGCGGTGTTCGCCTGCGCGAGCCGGCGGCCGGCGGCTCGCGCTTCTCGGCAGAGCTCGCGGACCTGCTTCTCGACGTCGTCGTCTGCGCTCACGCGATCACCATGTCGTCGCGGTGGATCACCTCGTCGGAGACTTTATAGCCGAGGATCGAATCGATGTCGCGCGTGTGCGCGCCCTGGATCTTGCGCAGCTCCGCCGCGCTGTAGTTGACCAGGCCCCGCGCCACCTCGAGCCCCGCGGGATCGAGACAGCGCACGCAATCGCCGGCGCCGAACGTGCCCTCGACGAGCTTCACGCCCGAGGGCAGGAGGCTGCGGCCCTTGTCGCGCAGCGCGCTCGCCGCGCCGGCGTCGAGATGCACGGCGCCCTGCGGCCGCAGCGTGAAGGCGATCCAGTGCTTGCGGCTCGCCAGACGGTCCGCCGAGGGTACGACGAGCGTGCCGCTCACCACGGCCGGATCGAGCACCCGGGCGAGCGCACCCTGCCGGCGCCCGTCGGCGATGATCGTGAAGATGCCCGCGGCGGCGGCCTTGCGCGCCGCCTCGAGCTTGGTCGCCATGCCGCCGGTGCCGAGGTGCCCGGCGCCGCTGGACGCGTAGCGCAGCGCCTGGCGGTCGTCGGCGGACAGCACCGGGATCGGCCGGGCGGAAGGGTCGCGCCGCGGATCCGCGGTGTGCAGGCCGTCCACGTCCGAGAGGATGACCAGCAGGTCGGCCTCGACCAGCGCGGCCACCGCGGCGGAGAGGTTGTCGTTGTCACCGAGCTTGATCTCCTCGACGGCGACGGTGTCGTTCTCGTTGACGATCGGCAGCACGCGGGCGTCGAGCAGCGCGGCGATGGCGTGCTTGGCGTTCAGATAGCGGCGGCGGTGGGTGAGGTCGTCGAGCGTCAGCAGGATCTGCGCGACCTGCCGCCCGTGCGAGTGAAAACACTGCTTGTAGGCGGCCATCAAGTCGATCTGCCCGACCGCGGCGGCGGCTTGCTTCTGCGGGATCGTCTTCGGGCGCTCCCGCAGGCCGAGGCGCGCCCGCCCCGCGGCGACGGCGCCGGAGGTGACCAGCAGGCATTCTCTTCGCCCGCCGCCCGCCGTCTCGATGTCGGCGGCCAGCGCGCGGATCCGCGCGGGGTCTAGGCCGGCGTCCGCGGAGAGCAGGCTCGACCCCACCTTGACGACGATCCGCCGCAGCCGCTTGAGCAGCTTCTGCTTGTGAGCGAGCTGGGTCATGGCAGCGCCTCGCGCGGCGGCCCGGCGCCTACCCGGGCGCAGAGCAGCGCCACCAGCTCGCGCACGCCCTCTCCGGTGGCAGCCGAGATCGCGCACAGCTCCACGCCGCGGCGCCCGAGCTCGCCGGCGACGCGGGCGAGGGCGGCGCGGGCCTCGGCGAGGTCGATCTTGTTGCCGACCACGATCTGCGGGCGCGCCGCGAGGCCGGCGTCGAACTGCCGGAGCTCGCGGTTCACGGCATCGAGGTCCTCGAGCGGATCGCGGCCGCGGAGGCCCGAGAGATCGACGAGGTGGAGCAGCAGCCGCGTTCGCATCAGGTGGCGCAGGAAGCGGTCGCCGAGGCCCTCGCCGCGATGCGCGCCCGGGATCAGCCCCGGGACGTCGGCGATCACGAACGAGCGATCGTCGCCGCACGAGACGACGCCGAGATGGGGAACGAGCGTGGTGAACGGGTAGTCGGCGACCTTCGGCCGCGCCGCCGAGACGGCGCGAACCAGCGTCGATTTGCCGGCGTTGGGTAGTCCGACGATGCCCACGTCGGCGATCAGGCGCAGCTCGAGCCGCAACCGGCGCTCCTCGCCGGGGGTCTCGGCGATCGTCTTGCGGGGCGCCTGGTCGGTCGGCGTCGCGAAGTTCGCGTTGCCGCGGCCGCCGCGGCCGCCGCGGGCGACCACCGCCCTGGCCCCCGGACGATCGAGATCGGCGAGTGTTTCGCCGCTCCGCGCGTCGTAGGCGAGCGTCCCCACCGGCACGCGAGCGACGGCGTCCGCGCCGCGCCGGCCATGCTGCGACTTGCCGCGCCCGTGCTCGCCGCGCTCGGCCTCGATGCGGCGACGGAACCGGAAGTCGAGCAGCGTGGTGATGCCGGGATCGGCCTCGAGGATCACGCTGCCGCCGTTGCCGCCGTCTCCGCCGGCCGGCCCGCCGTACGGCCGGTACTTCTCGCGCAGGAACGCCACGCAGGGACGTCCGCCGTCTCCGCCCTTGACGTCGATCTGAACCTCGTCGATGAACTTCATCTCCGCACGACGAAAAAAGCCCCCGGCGGACGGCCGCGGGGGCTCTTGCAGGAGGCTCTGCGCAGCGCCGGAGGCGGCCGAATCGCTAGGCCGACGGCGGCTGGACGTTGACGCGGCGGCGATCTTTGCCGAACCGCTCGTAGGCGACGATGCCGTCCACCAGAGCGAACAGCGTGAAGTCTCGCCCCATGCCGACGTTGCGGCCGGGATGAACCCGGGTGCCGACCTGACGCACCAGGATGTTGCCGGCGCGGACTTGCTCGCCGCCGAACACCTTCACGCCGCGCCGCTGCCCCTGGCTATCGCGCCCGTTGCGGCTGCTTCCCTGTCCCTTCTTGTGAGCCATCGCTCCGAACTCCTACGACTGGATATCGAGCACGCGCAGCGTGGTGGTCCGTTGGCGGTGACCGCGCTTGCGGCGCTGGTTCTTGCGCCGCTTCATCTTGAAGACGAGGATCTTTTTCTCGCGGCCCTGCTCGACCACCCGCGCCGTCACCTTGGCGCCGGCGACCAGCGGCGTGCCGATGCGCACCGTGCCCTGCGCGGACGTGAGCAGAACCTCGTCGAGATCGACGGTCGCGCCGGGCTCCGCCGGCAGCGCCTCCACGCGGAGCAGATCCCCCGGGGAGACGCGGTACTGCTTTCCACCTGTGCGGACGACGGCGTAGTCCATGACGTGCGGGCTCTCGGCGGTTGGTCGGCGGAATCGCCCTGGAACCCTGAACGTTTACCGGAGGGTCCGGGGCCTGTCAACCGAATCGGTTCCGAATCGGTTCGGAAAAGGGGTCGGGAGTCTTTTTGCCAGGGCGGCCCGAAGGGTGATTCGCAAAAAGACTCCCGACCCCTTTTCCGCGTGGGTTGAGGGCGCCGGGCGGCTGTACGATAATCCCCGCGCTCCGCCTGCGGGCGAGCCCGCAATGCCGACGATCGCGATCGATGCCATGGGCGGGGATTTCGCTCCGGGCGAGGTGGTCCGAGCGGCGGCTCGGGTCTCCGTCGACTCGGAGATCCGCTGCGTGCTGGTCGGCGACGAGCCGGGCCTCGAGCGCGCGCTCGCCCGCTGCCCGCACCGCCGCGAGCACCTGTCGATCGTCCACGCGGGGTCGGCGATCGCCATGGGGGAGGAACCGAGGGCGGCGATCCGCGAGAAGCTCGACTGCTCGCTGCTCGTCGCCGCCGGGTTGGTGGCCTCGGGCGGCGCGGACGCGATGGTGTCCGCCGGCAACACGGGCGCCTGCGTGCTGGCTTGCGCCCGGACGTTTCGCACGATCCCCGGCGTGCGCAAGACGGCGCTCGCCAGCGTGTTCCCCCGCAAGATCGACGAACCGGGGCAGGACCCGCTCGGCCTGCTGCTCGACGTCGGCGCCAAGGCACACGGCCGGTCGAACGCGAAGGCGATCGCCAACGCGATCAAGGTCGCGGCCAAGGCGGTGCGTGACGACGTGCCGGGCGAGATCGGCGCCCGCGTGGCCGCGGTATCCGCCGTCGCCGACCGTCCGGGCCCGCCAGGAGGGGCGGCGTGAGCGAGCGAGAACCGATCGTCGTGCTGGTCGCCGCCGGCTCCGCCGAGAGCGCGGAAGCCATCGCCCGCGCGCTGGTCGGCGAGCGCCTCGCGGCCTGCGTCAACGTCGTTCCCGGCGTGCGCTCGATCTACCGCTGGCAAGGAGAGGTGGTCGCCGAGGCGGAATGGCTGCTGGTGATCAAGAGCCGGAGGTCGCGCTTCGCCGCGCTCGAGGCGCGCGTGCGCGCGCTCCACCCCTACCAGGTGCCGGAAATCATCGCGCTCGACGTCGTCGCGGGCTCGACGCCCTACCTCGACTGGCTGCTCGCCGAGACGGAGTGAAGCCGCGGCGCGGGTCAGCGCTTGGCGGCGGACGCGCCGAGCGGAGCGCGCGGGGATGCGGAGCCCGGGGACGGGCCGAGGTCGCGCGCGTTGACCGGCGCGCGCCCCTGGATGCGAAACGAGGGCGCGGCCTGGCTCTCGGCGCCGGCGCGTGCCAGATCGTCGTTTCGCAGGCGCAGGCGCAGATTGTTGGCGCTGTCGGCGTTGGCGAGCGCCAGCTCCAGCTCGATCTTGCCGTCGTGCGCCAGGCGGAACAGCGACTCGTCGAAGGTCTGACAGCCCTCGCTGAGCCCCAGCTCCATGGCTTCCTTGAGTGCGTCGACTTCACCCTTCTTGATCAGGTCCTTCACCCGGGGCGTGTCGAGCAGGATCTCGTGCGCCACCACCCGCCGACCGTCCTTCCCGGGGATCAGCCGCTGCGAGATGATCGCCCGCAGGTTGAGCGAGAGCTGGAGATAGATCTGGGCGTGGCGAGACGACGGGAAGAAGTTGAGGATGCGCTCGATCGCCTGGTTGGCGTTGTTCGAGTGGAGCGTGGCCAGGCAGAGGTGGCCGGTTTCGGCGAACGTGATCGCCGCTTCCATGGTCTCCTCGTCGCGCACCTCGCCGATCAGGATGACGTCGGGCGCCTGCCGCAGCGTGTTGCGCAGCGCCTGATGGAAGGACAGGGTATCGAAGCCCACCTCGCGCTGGGTGACGATCGACTTCTTGTGCTGGTGCATGAACTCGATCGGGTCCTCGATCGTGATGATGTGGCCCGGCGTCGTCGAGTTGCGGTGATCGATCATCGCCGCCAGGGTGGTGGACTTGCCCGATCCGGTGGCGCCCGTGACCAGCACCAGGCCGCGCCGGGTCTGGGTGATGTCCTGGAGAATGAGCGGCAGGTCGAGCTCGGGGATGGTCGGCACGCGTAGTTTGATCTGGCGGATCACCAGGCCGACGGAGTTGCGCTGCTGAAAGACGTTGCAGCGAAAGCGCCCGCCCTCGATCGCCAGGGCGAGGTTCATCTCCTTGGTGCGCTCGAATTCCTCGCGCTGGCGCTCCTCCGCCATCGCGGCGGCGGCCAACGCGGCCGTGTCCTGCGGGGCCAGCGCCGGCTCGTCGGTGGGAGCCGCGACGCCTTCGACGCGAAAGACCGGAGGACTGCCGGCCGTCAGATAGAGATCGGAGGCGTCGAGGTCGAGGATGCGCTGGAGGAGCCGTTGCAGGTCGAGCACGGGTCAGGCCACCGCCAGCTTCGCGCCGCCCAGGCTGGAGCCGACCGCAGTCGCGCCGAACAGCTGGGGGCTCGAGCTCTTCGCCGCGGCCTCCTCGCGGTTGATGACGCCGCGCACGACCAGGTCCTGGAGCGACATGTCGAGCGTCTGCATGCCGAGCTTCTGTCCGGTCTGCATGGTCGAAGGGATCTGGTGGATCTTGCCTTCGCGGATCAGGTTGCGTACGGCGGGGACGCCGACCAGGATCTCGGTGGCCGCGATCCGGCCGCCGGTCCTCTTCTTGCACAGCGTCTGGGTGATGACCGCCTCGAGCGACTCGGAGAACATCGCCCGCACCTGGTTCTGCTGCCCGGCCGGGAACGCATCGATGATGCGATCGACGGTCTTCGGGGCGCTCGAGGTATGCAGCGTGCCGAACACCAGGTGACCGGTCTCGGCGGCGGTCAGCGCCAGCGAGATGGTCTCCAGGTCGCGCATCTCGCCGACCAGAATCACATCGGGGTCCTCGCGCAGCGCGCCGCGCAGCGCGGCCGCGAAGGACTGCGTGTGGGGGCCGACCTCGCGCTGGTTGACGAGCGACTTCTTGCTGGAGTGGACGAACTCGATCGGGTCCTCCACCGTGAGGATGTGACACTCCCAGTTCTCGTTGATGTAATCGATCATGCCGGCCAGCGTCGTCGACTTGCCCGACCCCGTCGGGCCGGTCACCAGCACTAGCCCGCGCTCCTTCTTGCAGACCTCCTTGAGGATCGCCGGCATGCCGAGCTCGTCGAGGGTCACGACCTTGGTGGGGATCGTGCGGAACACCACCCCCTCGCCCTTGCGCTGCATGAAGACGTTGACGCGAAATCGCGCGAGGTCGCCGAGCTCGAAGGAGAAGTCGATGTCGAGCTTTTCCTGGAAGAGGCGCCGGTGGACGTCGCTCATGACGTCGAACGCCATGCCGTGCACCTGTTCGCGGGTGAGCGGGTCGTGATCGAGCCGCTTGATGTCGCCGTGGATGCGCAACATCGGCGGTTCTCCGCTCGACAGGTGAAGGTCGGAAGCCCCCTCGGTGACGGCAAACGTGAGTAGCTGAGTGATGTCCATGCGTCCCCCCTGGAGACGGCTATCAGCGAAAGCCGTGCCAGCGGGGGGGCCGACGAAATCTCGGAAAAACCCGCGTAGCCTGGTGTCCAGGGCTGGCGCGTGGGGGCTTTTTCGCCAAAAATGTAACGAGGGCACTACTTTTTTCGCCGATCGGGCGTCGGTTCGGCGCTCAGCGAAAGCTGTCTTCCAGCCACCGGTACCAGAGGTTCGCGACCGCGTGATAGACGGCCGGGGGCAGCACCGACCCGCTGCGCTCGCGCAGCCACCCGGCGAGCAGCGCGAAGAAGAAAACGGGCAGCCGGGTCCAATCGCCGCTGACCAGATGGCACAGTACGAAGAGCGCCGCTTGAACCAGCACCGCGGGCCCGACGCGGGCGCCGAAGATGCTCCAGGGCTTGCCGAGCGCCAGGTTCCAGCGCGTTTGCACGAACCCCCGAAAGAACACTTCCTCGGGAACGCCGGTCAGCAGGAACTCCTCGATCAGGCCGACGAGCGGGTTTACCGGCGGCGCCGGCGCGAACGACAGGTGTCGAACGGCGAGCGCGAAGACGGCGTGCAGCGTCCCGTAGAGGGCGAGCGACGCCGCCGCCAACGCGAGGTGCGTGCGAAGCGGCGGCGGCGTGAAGCGCAGATCGAGCCCATGGTCGGAAAACGAGCGCCGGCGGAGGCCGAGCAGGCCGATCGGGATCAGCAGCCACGGCAGCGAGGTTTCCCAGCGCAGCGACGTCCAGAGCGCGGCGCCGGTAGCGCCGAGGGTCTCGAGCGTCGCGCCGATCAGCGCCCCGGCGCGCGCTCCCCGGCTGCGGCCGCCGCCGCCGTTCTCGGCCATCGTTCCCCTCCCTGCGCTGTGGTAGAAGCCGTGTCGTGCTGATCGAACGCGACCTGCGGGTCGTCACCGCGCCGAACCCCGGCTTCATGACCGGCGACGGGACCAACCAGTACCTGCTCGGCGGCCGGCGGGTGACGCTGATCGACGCCGCGCTCGGCGTCGGCCCCAATCTGGACGCGCTGCGCGCCGAGCTCGAAGCGTTCGGCGGGGTGGTCGAGCGGATCCTGATCACCCACATTCATCCCGATCATCTCGGCGGCGCGCTCGAGCTGCGCGCCGCGCTCGGCGCGCGGCTCGGCATGCACGCCAGCCGCCGAGGCTACGGCGGAGTCGATCCCGATTGGCTCTACCAGGACGGCGACGCGGTCCGCTTCGACGGCGGGGTGCTGCGCGTCGTGCACACCCCCGGTCACGAGTCGGGGCACTGCTGCTTCTACGAACCCGAGCGCCGGTGGCTGTTCACCGGCGACCACGTGGTCGGCCAGGGAACGGTGGTGATCGCGCCGCCCAACGGCGACATGGGCGACTACATCACGTCGCTGCGCCGTCTGCTCGAGCTGCCGGCCCGGCTCCTGCTCGGTGCCCACGGTCCGGTCATCACCGACCCGCGGGCGAAAATCCAGGAGTACATCGACCACCGGTTGATGCGCGAGCGGCAGGTGCTCGACAGCTTGCGGGCCGGGCTGCGCACGGTGCCGGAGATCGTGGCGCGGCTCTATTTCGATGTACACCCGGCTCTGCACCCCGTCGCCGAGAAATCCGTGCAGGCGCACCTGATCAAGCTCGAGCGCGAGGGCAAGGTGCGCAGCGCCGGCGGCGCCTTCGCGCCCGCCAACGCGGACTAGCCACTGGCGCGATCGGGCCGGCTAGGGCGCTCGGGCGAGATCGAGATTCAGCTGAATCCCCGCCGGGACGAACCCGGTCTTTGCCCACAGCCGCTCGGCCCGCTCGGCCGACTCGGCGGCGGGCGGCCCGAGAACGAGCAAGACCTTGTCGCCGCGCCGCTCGAGCCGGTACGGATCGGCCCCCGCGCCGGTGACGCGCTCGGACTCGACCGTGCGCTCGGCGGCCGGGTACTTGCGCTGCAGGATCTCGCTCTCGGCGGCGAAGAACTCCTCGGCATCGTCGGCGCTGTCCCAGACCGACATCCAGTGCAGGTGCAGCGCGCCGTCTCGCTCGTACGCGGCTAGCCGGTCGCCGTCCCAGCCGAGCGCTACCCGTTCCGCCCGGACGGCATCGAGGACGCTTGCCACGAGGATTCGCACCGTCAGTGCGCCGAGCGTGTTCTCTTCGACCTCGGACCACCGGGAGTCCGAGCGGTAGTCGTCGAGACCGCCGAGACGCACGTCGGTCGGGCTGTCGGGCCGGAAGAAGAACTTCTCGGGCCAGAGGATCTGCTCGGTGGAAGCGGGGGGATGAGCCAGCAGCGCGTTCACTCCCGGCCAGCCCGCGCGCAGATAGGCGAGGGCCACGAAGCGCGCTCCCGCCAAGTACTGGAAGACCAGGGAATCGCGTAGCACCGCCGGCGTATCCGGCAGCATGGCCTCGAGTTCGGCCGGGATCGCGCCCAGGCGCGCGACCAGATCGAGCAGAGAGCCTTCCGGAAGCCCGCCGAGCACGTAGGCGAAGCCCGCGAGCGTCGCATCTCCCTCGAGGATCGCGTGCACGGCGAGCGAGCGGTCGTCGTCCGACGGGTCATCGGCCGCGGCCAGCGCAGCGAAGTGCTGGTCCTGCAGCGCATGCGTCAGCTCGTGGGCCAGCAGCATCTCGTTGACCAGGTCGCGGCGCAGAATGAATTGCAGCACGTCGACCATCCATCCGGCGGACGGCACACCGGACGGAACGAGGAACAGCTTGCCGGCGTGGGGATCGTAGAAGCCGGCGATCTGGGCGGTGTACAGCTTGAGCAGCGCCTCACCGAGATCGACGCCCTCGGGCAGCAGGCCGAGCCGCTCGTAGACGCGCTGCAGCCCGTGGATCTGCTGCGGCGAATACTGCCGGGCGAGCTCCCCCTGGAGGTAACGGCGCAGTTCCTCCGCCGACTTGACCTCCATCGGCACCGGCGTGACGAACGGGAGGCCGCGCAACTCCGCGATGCCGCGCTCGATGCGTGCGGCCGCGGACTCGTTGATCCCTCCGTCCCGCACGATCGAGTAGCTGCACGCCGAGAACAGCGACAACGTGCACAGGGCAAGAGCCCGCCCGGGGAGGAAACGGCGCGCGCTTGTGGCACGCGGCGGCGGGTCCCCGGACGAACGCCCGGGTCGGATCATCTACGGGTTTCTTCGACGATCATCGCAGGAAGGCCGCCGCGCGACAGCTCGCGAGCCAGCACGAAGGCGTCGTTCCGTCGATCGAACGGACCGACCCGAACCCGGTAGTAGCGGGCGGTGCCGGTGCGAAGCTCGCTCATGTAGACGTTCGCGAGGCGTCCCGCGAGGTCGGAGCGCAGGGCGAGGGCTCTGGCTCCATCGCGGAAGGCTCCCGCCTGTACGGCGTAGGCGACCACACCCGGGGGCCCGTCCACCTCGTCGATGGACTCGAGACGAACCTGCGCGGTGCCCGGCCCGACCATCCCGATCTCCCGTGCCGCCGCGTGTGACAAATCGATGATGCGACCCTTGGCGAAGGGGCCGCGGTCGTTGACGCGGACCTCCACCGATTTGCCGTTGTCGAGGTTGGTGACCGCCAGTCGCGTACCGTGCGGCAGCGTCTGGTGAGCGGCCGTCATGTCCGAGGAGTCGTAGACCTCGCCGTTCGAGGTGCGGTTGCCGTGAAAGCCGGGCCCGTACCAGGAGGCGACGCCGACCTCGACGTAACGGCCACCGGCCGGTCCCGGCGCCGGCCGCCAACCGGCCAGCGGCGGCAGAGAGCAGCCGCCCGCAAGCAGCAGCCAAGCCGCACCGAGCGCGACGGAGATCCGCCCCCCGCGATTGACCCCCCTGCGCGGCATCAGGGCGGCGTTACCAGAGATGGGGGAAGACGTCCAGATGGAGCCCTGCCTCGCGCGCCGGCCGGACGCAGGCCAACGCAGGCCGGACGCAGGCCGGACATTCTTGACAGGATGCGTCACGAGCCGCTATCTGGCGCGGCCACTCTCGGGAGCTTCCGCGACTCAAGAAATAGGGGGGAGCATCTTCGTCATGACGTCGACGACCACAGAGGTCCGCAAGGTCGCCGTGCTGGGAGCCAACGGCGTGATGGGCTCGGGCAGCGGCGAGCTGTTCGCGGCCCACGGCATTCCTACGTTCCTTCTCGCGCGCGACCACGAGAAAGCGCGCGAAGGGCTCGATCGAGCCGTGGCGCTGGCGAAGTCGGAGAAGCTCGCCGACGTCATTCGCCTCGGCACCTATGATCGGGACCTTCCCGGGGCGGTGGGCGAGGCGGATCTGATTCTCGAATCCCTGGCCGAGGATCTGACCCTCAAGCGACGGTTCTTCGCCACGGTGGACCGCCATCGCCGGCCGGGCTCGATCGTCGCCACGGTCTCTTCCGGCCTGTCGATCGCCGCGATGGCGGAGGGGAGGAGCGAGGACTTTCGCCGCAATTTCCTCGGCATCCATCTCTTCAACCCGCCGAACGTGATCACCGGATGCGAGGTCGTCGCGCACGCCGAGACCTCACCCGAGGTGGTCGAGTTCGTGGTCCGGCTGCTCGAGCGGCACCTCGGCCGCAAGGTGGTGCGCACGGCGGATCTGCCCGCCTTCGCGGGCAACCGGGTCGGGTTCAAGGTGCTGAACGAGGTTGCGCAACTCGCCGCCGAGCACGGCGTCGCCTTCGTCGACATGCTGGTCGGCCCGCACACCGGACGGGCCATGGCTCCGCTCGTCACCACCGACCTCGTGGGATGGGACGTGCACCGCGCGATCGTCGACAATCTGTACCGCCATACCGCCGACGAGGCGCACGACTGCTTCGCGTTCCCGCCCTACATGGCGAAGCTCATGGACTCCGGCCATCTCGGCGACAAGACGCCGGGGAAGGGCGGCTTCTATCGCCGGGTGCGCGACGGCGGCAAGACCGAGGTCTACGTTCTCGACCCGGCGCGCGGCGAGTATCGCGCGGCGCACGATTCGCTGGTCGACGCTCCCGACTTCGTGCCGCGCATGAAACGGTTCCATCGCGCCGGGCGCTACCGCGAGGCGATGGCGGTCCTGCTCGAAGCGCGGGGCTGGGAGGCCGACCTTCTGCGCCGGGTGATTCTCGGCTATGTTAGCTATGGTTTGAATCGCGTCGGCGAGGTCGTGAAGGAAGCGCGTGACGTGGACCGCATCATGGGATTCGGCTTCAACTGGGCGCCGCCCTCCGTGCTGGTCGACTTGATGGGCGTCGAGAAGGTCGTGGCGGCGCTCGAGCGCGCGAAGCTCGTGGTGCCGAGCGTGTTGACCACCGGCCGTCCCGACCGCTGGTTCCGCGAGCCGAACGTCGACGTCGGGCGCTTCTTCGTCGGCTGAAGCAGAGGAGAGGATCATGGCGAATCAACGGGTGTACGTCCTCGGCGGAGCGCAGACCGACTTCGCCCGCAACTGGTCGAAGGAAGGGAAGCACATCTCGGCCATGATCCGCGAAGCCGCGGCGGGCGGCCTCGAGGCCACCGGCATCGAGGCGAAGGAGGTCCAGGTCGGGCACGTGGGCAACTTCGCGGCCGAGCTCTACTCCATGCAGGGACACCTCGGCGCGTTTCTGGTCGAGGTCGACCCGGCGTTCTCGGGCCTGCCGACGGCGCGCCACGAGGCCGCCTGCGCATCCGGCTCGATCGCGCTGCTCGCCGCGTCGGCGGAGATCGAAGCCGGCCGCTACGAGCTGGCGATGGTCGTCGGAGTCGAGCAGATGAAGACGGTCGACCCGAAGACCGGCGGCGACTACCTCGGCACGGCGGCCTGGTACGAGAACGAGGCGAAGGGCATCGAGTTCCCGTTCCCGAAGCTGTTCGGCAAGCTCGGCGACGAGTACGACAAGCGCTTCGGCCTGAAGGACGAGCACCTGGCGCGGATCTCGGCGATCAACTACGGCAACGCCAAGCGCAACCCGCTCGCACAGACCCGCAACTGGTACATGACCGAGGACCACGCGAAGGCCACCGGCAAGTTCAACACCGTGATCGGCGGGCGCATCAAGGTGTCGGACTGCTCGCAGGTGACCGACGGGGCGGCGTCGGCGTTCCTCGCTTCCGAACGGTTCGCCGCGCAGTATGCCGAGCGGCGCGGCATGAAGCTCGAACGGATCCCGCGCATTCTCGGCTGGGGTCATCGCACGGCGCCGCTCGAATTCGCGGCCAAGATCCAAGCGAGCGAGGGTCAGCCGTACGTCCTGCCGCATACCCGCCAGGCGATCGTCGACGCCTTTCGGCGCGCCGGCCTGAAGGATGTGTGGGACGTCGCGGGGATCGAGACCCACGACTGTTTCACGACCTCGGAGTACATGGCGATCGACCACTTCGGTCTGACCCGGCCCGGCGAGTCCTGGAAGGCGATCGAGGAGGGCGTGATCGACATGGGCGGCAAGATGCCGATCAATCCGAGCGGCGGCTTGATCGGCGCGGGCCATCCGGTGGGAGCGACCGGCGTCCGCCAGGTGCTCGACGCCTGGAAGCAGGTGTCGGGACGGGCGGGTGACTTTCAGGTGGAGAATGCTCGGCGGTTCGCCACGCTGAACATCGGCGGGAGCGGCACCACGAGCTGCGCGTTCATCGTCGGCTGTTGAGAGCGGGTGACGCTCCCTCCCGCCAAGGGGAGCGGAGCGGAGGAGGTGTCGTGGAACAGTCCTCGCCGAAGGTGCCGCCGCACAGCCTCGAGGCGGAGGCGGCGGTGCTGGGCGGGATCCTGCTCGACAACACCGCGCTCGACCGCGCCGCGGAAGTCTTGACGGCGGAGGACTTCTATCGGGAAGCCCACCGCAAGGTCTTCCGCGCCGCGCTCGAGCTGTCGCAGCGGTCGGAGCCGGTGGACCTGCTGACGCTGACCGAGGCGCTGAAGACGCGGGGCGAGCTCGCCGACGTCGGCGGCGCCGCGTACGTCAGCGAGCTGGCCGACCGGGCGCTGTCGGCCGCGAACATCCAGTACCACGCGCGCATCGTGCGCGAGAAATCGATCCTGCGCAGCCTGATCGCGACGGCCTCGGAGATCGTCGCGCGCGGTTACGAGGCGCGCGAGGAGGTCGGCCGCTTCGTCGACGAGGCGGAACAAGCGATCTATCGGATCGCCGAGAGGAGGACCCGCGCGTCGTTCACGCGCGTCGGCGAGCTGATCACCGACACCTTCCGCCAGATCGAGCAGCTCTACGAGCGCAAGGAGATGGTGACCGGGGTGCCGACCGGGTTCACCGATCTCGACCGCATGACCGCCGGGTTGCAGCCCTCCGATCTGATCATCGTCGCCGGCCGCCCGAGCATGGGCAAGACGAGCTTCTGTCTGAACATCGCAGAGCACGTGGCGATCGAGAAGGGGATCGGAGTCGCGGTCTTCTCGCTGGAGATGTCGAAGGAGCAGCTCGTGCTGCGCCTGCTGTGCTCGCAGGCGCGAGTCGACCTCGCCAAGGTGCGCACCGGCTTCCTCGCCCAGAAGGATTTTCCCCGCCTGGCGGAAGCCGCGGGGCGGATTCACGACGCTCCGATCTTCGTCGACGACACGCCGGCGCTGTCGGCGCTGGAGCTTCGCGCCAAGGCCCGGCGCCTGAGGCGCGACAAGGAGGCGAACCTCGGGCTCGTCGTCGTCGACTACCTGCAGCTGATGCGGGGCTCCGGCACGCGCGACGAGAGCCGAGAGCAGGAGATTTCGCAGATCTCGGGCTCGCTCAAGGCGCTGGCCAAGGAGCTGCGGCTGCCGGTGATCGCCCTGTCACAGCTCAACCGCCAGGTCGAGGGGCGAAGCCCGCCCAAGCCGCGCATGGCGGATCTGCGCGAGTCCGGCGCCATCGAGCAGGACGCCGACGTGATCGCGTTCATCTACCGCGACGAGCTCTACAATCCGCAGAGCCGCGACCAGGGCGTCGCGGAGATCATCGTCGCCAAGCAGCGCAACGGCCCGATCGGCGACGTCCGGCTGGCGTTTCGCAACGAGTACACCCGCTTCGAGAACCTCGAGGAGGCGGCGCCGGATCTGCCGGCCGAGGCGTGAGCCGGGCCCCCGGGGCGAGACGCCGGGTGCGCGCGCCGCGCCGGTGCCGAACCGAGCATCGGGTCGAAGCCGGATCGGTGCCAAGGCGGTTCAGACGCCGAGCATCGCCCGCTCCTCGGCGATCGAGGACCGGAAGGAGGGGCGCTCGTGGACGGCCGAGAGGTAGGCGGCCAGCTTCGGCCAGCGTCGCGCATCGACTCCGAAGCCCGCGAGGAACAGGTTCACGAACTGGCTGGCGACGCCGATGTCGCCGACCGTGAACTGCCGGCCGACCAGCGTGGCGGCGCCGGGGGCGAGCTCGCTCTCGAGGTAATCGAGCATCGGCGGCAGCTCCTCCTCGAACGCCTTCTGGACCATCGCCTCGTCGGTCTTCTGGTTGAAGAAGCGCGGCGCGACCACCTTCGGGAAGAAGATCTTCGGCCCGATGATCGTCACCAGGCCGCCGTCGGCGTACTCCTCGAACCACAGCGCGCGCGCGTAGTCGTAGGGATCCGATGGGTAGAGCGGGGGATTCGGGTGAATGCGCTCGAGGTAGGCGAGGATCACCGAGGAGTCGGCCAGCGTCTTGTCCCCGTCGCGGAAGGCGGGAACCTTCCCGAGCGGACTGATCTTGCGGTACTCGGGGCTGACGTTCACCGGGACCACCGGATCGAGATCGTAGGCCACGCGCTTCTCGGCGAGCGCCACGCGAACCTTGCGAACGAACGGCGAGAGTGCGACTCCGTAGACGGTGGGCATGTCGGCCTCCTTGTGCGAGCTGCCGCCCGCGCGTGGGCGGACTGATTAACCGACGGGTTAACTACTGCGGCCGCCGAGTCGAGTCAAGCCGCGCGAGCACCCGCCGCACGGTGGCGGAGACGTCCGGGGCGGCGGTGAGGGCGGAGATCATCGCCACGGCGTCGGCGCCGGCCTCGAGAACCGCGGCGGCGCTGTCCTCGTCGATGCCGCCGATCGCCACGATCGGCACGTCGACCCCGCGCCGCACGGCCCTCAGCGCGTCGAGGCCCCGCGGCGTGTAGCCGGTGTGCTTGCTCGAGGTCGCGAAGATCGGCCCAAATCCGATGTAGTCCGCGCCGGCGGCGGCCGCGGCGCGCGCTTGCTCCCGGTCGTGGGTGGAGACGCCGATCCAGCATCGCTCGCCCATCCATCGGCGGGCCGGGGCGATGGGAAGGTCGGTTTGGCCGAGGTGCACGCCGTCGGCCCCGCAGGCCAGAGCGACGTCCACGCGGTCGTTGACGAGAAAGACCGCGCCGTGCCGCCGCGACAGCTCGCGGCAGGCGCAGGCGGCCGCGAACAGGGCCGCCGAGCCCGCCGGCCTCCAGCGCAGCTGAAGGATCCGCGCGCCGCCGGCGAGCAGCTGCCGCGCGAGATCGACGACGTCTCGGCCGGCTTCGCCCGGGTCGGCGATGGCATAGAGTCGGGACGGAAGCGGGCGGCTCACTTCTTCAGGGAGACGCCGAGCGCGTTGATCTTCTTGCGCAGGGTGTTGCGGTTGATGCCGAGGATCTCGGCCGCCCGGACCTGGTTCGCGGCGGTATGCTCGAGGACGAACTCGAGCAGCGGCTTCTCGATCCAGGAGATCGCCAGCGAGTGCAGGTCCCTCGGCCAGGCGTCGCCCCCGCGCTGCAGGAGATCGCGAAGCCTGCGCCGGATCAGCTCGTCGAGGGCGGCGTCGCCCGGCGCGGCGGCGGAGGCGCGCGTCGCGCTCGACAGATGGAAATCGGCGGCGGTGAGCGTGCGGCTGCCGGCGAGCACGCAGGCGCGGATCAGCGCGTTCTCGAGCTCGCGGACGTTTCCCGGCCACGGATACTCGAGCAGCAGCGCTTCGGCGTCGGTGGACAGGCCGTGCACCTGAACCTTCATCTCGCGGCGGATCTTCTGCACGAAGTAGCGCACCAGCTCCGGAATGTCGCCGCGCCGGGCCCGCAGAGGCGGCACGCTGATCGGCACGACGTTCAGCCGGAAGAACAGGTCCTCGCGGAAGCGGGCTTGGCGGACCAGCTCGGCGAGATCGCGGTTGGTCGCGGAGAGGATTCGCGCGTCGGTGCGAATCGGCTCGCGTCCCCCGACGCGCAGAAGCTCGTGCTCCTGCAGCACACGCAGCAGCTTGGCCTGGAGATCGAGCGGCAGCTCGGAGATCTCGTCGAGGAACAGCGTTCCTCGGTCCGCGATCTCGAACTTGCCGAGCGTGCGCTCGATCGCTCCGGTGAACGCCCCGCGCTCGTGGCCGAACAGCTCGCTTTCGAGCAGCTCCCGCGGAATCGCCGAGCAGTTGATCGCCACGAACGAACCGCTGCGTCCCGAATGGAAATGCAGCGCCCGGGCGATCAGCTCCTTCCCGGTGCCGCTCTCGCCCTGCAGGAGCACCGTCGCGTCGCTCTCCGCCACCCGGCCGATCGTCTTGTAGATCTCCTGCATCGCCGGCGACCGGCCGACGATGCCGCTGCCGGGCGTGAACTGCGGACGCATCTCGCCCTTCAGGTTGTCCACCATGCGCGAGAGCTGCCGCAGGCCGAGCGCGCGCTCGACCAGCAGCTGGACCTCTTCGATGTCGAACGGCTTGGTGAGGTAGTCGAAGGCCCCGCGCTTCATGGCCTCGATGGCGTTCTGCATCGTGCTCTCGGCGGTCATCACCAGGAACGGCACGTCGAGCGACTCGTCGCGCGCGCGCGCCAAGAGATCGAGGCCGGACACGTCGGGCAGGCGGATGTCGACGATGGCGAGGTCGAAGCCGCCGGAGCGCAACGCGGCCAGCGCCGGCAGCCCTTCGGCGAAGCCGCGGACGTGGTAGCCGCGTCCCTCCAGCGCGCGGGTCAGGACGAAGCGGATCGAGTCCTCGTCCTCGGCGATCAAGATGCGGGATTGTCTCATGAGGGGTCGCGGGCCGCGGCGGGAGCCGCCGCCCAGGCCGGAAGGGTGATGCGGAACAGGGTCCGGCCGGGCTCGCTCTCGAAGCGAATGGTCCCGCCGTGGTCGGACACGATCCGCTGACAGATCGCCAATCCCAGGCCGGTTCCTTTGGGCTTGGTGGTGAAGAACGGAGAAAAGAGGTGCTGCTTCACGTGGGGCGGCATTCCCGGGCCGGTGTCTTCGACGTCGATCCGCAGCAGGCGCCCGCGGACGTGCGGGCGGGCCGCGGGCGGCGGCGCGAGGTGGTAGTCGGTCTCGACGCGGGTCGTGAAGCGAAGCTGCGCCGGTGCGCCGGCGGGCAAGCCCGCCAGGGCTTGCAGCGCGTTCTGGGCGAGGTTCAGCAGCAGCTGGGTGAGCGCGTCGGGGTCGCCGCTCACCTCGGGAAGGCTCGGATCGAAGAAGCGCTGGATGCGGACGTGCTGGCGCTCGGCGGTTTCGGCGACCAGGGCGATCACGTGGTCGATGACGCGATGGATGTTGACCGGCTGCGCGGTGAACGATCCCCGCGGAGCGAGCTCGAGCAGCTGGGCGCACAGTTTCGACAACCGGTCCACCTCCCGCAGCACCAGCTCGACGTATTCCCCGGCGGCGGGGTTGGGCCCGATCTCGGCGGCGAGCAGCTGCATCGCACCGCGGATGCCGCCGAGCGGATTGCGGATCTCGTGAGCCAGGCCGGCGACGACGACGCCGAGCTGCGCCAGGCTCTGCGCACGCCGCACGTCGTTCTCGAGATCCCGTTGCAGCGTGAGGTCGTGGAGGATCAGCGCGGCGCCCGTCAAGCGCGCCGCGGAGTCGAGGATCGCCGAGGCCGTGGCGCGCACCGGCATGGGCTTCTGCCACAGGCCAAGGATGCTCCCCTGGGCGGAAACGCTCCGCCGATCGCCGCGGCAGGCGGCCTCGATCATGTCACTGACCCAGGCGGACTCGGCGAAGATCTGGCGGTGCGGGCGGCCGCGTGCGGCCGCCTGCGAACAGGCGGTGAGCTGCTCGGCCGCCTGATTCATGGAGACGATCCGGCCTTGCTCGTCGATGCCGACCACGCCCTCTTCGAGGCTCTGGATGATCTGGCTCCAGCGGTGCTCGGGACCAGCCGCGTCGACCGCGAGGGGTCTTCTCTTCGCCATCGGCGACCGCAGCCATAACAGGCCGCGGCGCCGAGCGATAGCAGCCGCCGGGGCGCGAAGCCGCCGGGCTCAGTCTTCGGACGAGCCGCCGCCCTTCCCCCCCGAACCGAGATTGCCGCCGTCCTCGTCGTCGGCCTTGCCCGACTCCATCTCGTCGAGCATCTCCTCGAAGTCCTCCCCACCGAGCTCGTCGCCCATCTCCCGCCCCATCTTGCGCATCCAGCGCGCCATGCTGCGAGGATCGCTCTCGTCGAGGCCGGTGAGGTTCGAGGGATCGGCCAGCGAATCGAGGCGGGACTCCTCGGAGCGCGTGGTGGCGAAGCGGGACATCAGCCGGGTGAGGCGGGTCGAGCCGCAATGCTCGCAGCGCTCCTCCACCGGCTCGCTCGCGCGTAGCGTGAGGATCGAAACCTTCTTCCGGCACTGGTTGCAGCGGTACTCGTAGATCGGCATCGGACGGCTCCCGCCCGGTATTATAGCGACGAGCCGCGACCGGGTGGAGAGCGCGACCGGATTCCTGCGCGATCGGATTCGCCAGCGCTTTCGGATTTGCCGTCCCCGACCGTGACACTCCGCTCGACCTCGGGTAAGATCGCCGGCTCCTGGGGGGGAGATGCTGCTCAAGTGAAAGGCGAGCTTCCGGCCGGGCTCCTCGACGTGCTCGAGCGCGAGATCGAGCGGCGCAGCCTGCTTCGCGGATCGGTATCGGGGGTCTTGCTCCTTTGGCTCGGCGCCCTGCTGCCGTCCGGCTGCCGTGGCTATCCCTCGCCGCCGGTATCGCTGCATTTCTTCTCGGACGAGGAGTACGCGATCTTCCAGGCGGTGGCCCGCGCGATCCTCGGTCTCGAGGACGAAGACGTGGACGTCGCCGTCGAGGTCGATGCGCTCGCCTCGCGCATGGGCGGGAACGTCCGTCGCGACATCCGTTGGATGCTGCGCATCTTCGAGCACGGCACGCATCTGTTCGACCTCAAGGGCAAGCGCTTCAGCCGTCTCGCGCGCGCCGACCAGGAGCAGTACCTCCGCGGCTGGATGACGAGCTCGCTCGGGGCGCGACGGATGGTGTTTCGGGCGCTGAAGCTGCTTTCCGTGCTCGGCTACTACGGGATGTCCGAGACCTGGACGACGATCGGCTACGACGGCCCGTGGCTCGGACGGCGCACGGAGGAGCGTCGTTTCTCGTACGAGCGGCCCGTACCGCTCGCCTGACCGCACGCGATCTCTCGATGATCGTCGATTCCTCCACCGTCGAGGCGGACGTGACTCTTGCCGCCGACGTCTGCGTGGTCGGCTCCGGAGCGGGAGGCTCGGTGGTCGCCGCCGAGCTCGTCGCGGGCGGCAAGTCGGTGGTGGTACTCGAGGAGGGCCACTACTGGACCAGCGAGGACTTCACACAGCGCGAAGAGGAGATGTACCCGCGGCTCTATCGCGAGCGGGGGACCAAGCCGACGGCGGACTACACGGTCCTCGTCTCGCAGGGGCGCGCGCTCGGCGGGTCGACGCGGGCGAGCTTCTGCCTGTGCTTTCGCACTCCACGCCAGATCCTCGCTCACTGGGCCGAGCGCTTCGGCTTGAGCGATCTCGCGCACGAGGACCTGTTCCCGTACTTCACGCGCGTCGAGGAGCGCCTGGCCGTCCAGGACATGGGCCCGGCCGAGCTGAACGCCAACAACCGGGTGCTCAAGCGCGGCGCCGAGCGTCTCGGCTTTCGCGGGCGCTTCCTGCGCCACAACCGCACCGACTGCCTGGGATGCGGGTACTGCGCGATCGGCTGCGCCTACGACCGCAAGAACGATGCCCTCACCACCTACCTCGCCGCGGCCTCGACGGGCGGAGCGCGCATCGTCCCGGACGTGCACGTGGAGAAGGTCCGCCACGAGCGTGGCAGGGTCCTCGGCGTCACCGGCCGCCTGGCGGGCACCCGCACCGGAAAGTCGTACGCGCTCCGGGTCGAGGCGCCGACCGTCGTGCTCGCCGCGGGCGCGCTCGAGTCGCCGATGCTGTGGTTTCGCTCGGATCTACCCGACCGCCAACGTCTCGCCGGCCGGAGCCTGCACCTCCACCCGTACCTGGTGGTCGCCGGCGTGTTCGACGAGCCCATCGCCGCCTGGCAGGGAATCCCGCACAGCTACCTGGTCGACGAGTTCCTGAACCTCGACAAGTCGGTCGAGGGCGGCTACCTGGCGATGGCAGCGTCGGCGCTGCCGATCGCTACCGCGGCGTTGCTTCCCGGCCTCGGGCGGGACCACCGGCGTCTGATGAACCGCTACGCGCGGACCGCGGCCATCGCGTTCTTTCTGCACGACCGCACTCGCGGCCAGATCCAGGCGGACAGCCGCGGGCAGGCGATGATCGAGTATCGGCTGAACGACGACGACAAGCGCGACGCGATGAGCGCCATGCGCCGCGGTTGCGAGCTGCTGTTCGCCGCGGGAGCGAAATCGGTCGTGCTGCCGTACAACGACCTCGTCGAGCTCCATCGGCGCCCCGAGATCCAGGTCGTCGAGGAGCGCGGAATCCTCGCCAACGATCCGCTGTTTCTCTCCTTTCACCCGCAGGGCACGCTGCCGATGGGCAAAGAGCCGAAGAGATCGCTGCTCGACTCGTTCGGCGCGGCCCACGGCGTGACGGGACTCTACGTGGCCGACGCCAGCGTGTTTCCCACCTCGGTCGCGGTGCCGCCGCAGATCAGCGTGATGGCGCTGGCGACCCGCACCGCGGAGCGCATCCTGCGGGCGTCCTGAGGCCGTTCGCCCGCCCGCTTCAGGCCTTCAGCGACTTCGTCGACAGACCCTGATCGTTGAACACCAGCAGCGTGCGCTTGCCGCCGATCGTCGTCTCCAGAGCGACCTCGCGTCCCCACAGTCGGTGGACGTAGCCGAGCGTCTTCTCTGCATATTCGAGGTGCAGGTCGCGGCCGTCGTGGTCGTGCCTGAGGTAGAGCGCGCGGTTGTCGCCGTAGCCGGAGTCCTCCACCTTGATCACCGGCACCGTTCCCATGCCGGCGTTCTTGACGAGCGTCTCCTTGATCTTCTTCCATCCCTCGTCGTCGGCGACCTCCGAGATCACCAGGTCGTTGCCCTTCGGCTGGTACTGGAAGAGGTCCATCTCGCGCATCAGCTCCTCGGTCAGGAAGCGACGCAGGAAGGAGGCGTCGCGATCGGCGCGGCGCGCTTCGAAGATCTGCCGGCGTCCCTCTCCCGGGCTTCGCCGAAACTCCTGGCTCTCCTCGGGCGTCGGTTCGTCGAAGCGCCGGCGAATGTCGTCCCAGAGCTTCAGGCCGAGGTGATAGGGGTTGAGCCCGCCCTCGTGCGGTCGCACGACCTGGTTGTGCCGGACGAGGAATTCGAGCTGCAGCTCCTGCGGCAGGTCGAGCGAGTTCAAGATCTCTCGGTGCCAGTAGCTCGCCCAGCCCTCGTTCATGATCTTGGTCTCGATCTGCGGCAGGAAGTACTGCGCCCCCTCGTGCACGATGGTGAGCAGGTCCTTCTCCCACTCGGCGAGGAAAGGGTTGTAATCGCGGATGAACAACAGCAGGTCCTCCTCGGGCGAGGGAGGGATCTTGCGCAGGTCGGGCTCGTGATAGTCGCGGCGGCGATGCAGCGCGTAGAACGGGTCCTCGCGCGGCCGCGCGGCGTCGATCAGCCGCTCCCGGTCGGCTTCGAGGTCGAGTTTCTTGATCGCCAGGTTGCGCCGGCATTGCAGCGACAGGGCGTGCGCCGCGTCCAGGATGGGCTCGACCTTGTCGATGCCGATCGAGGGATCCTCGACGTACCGACGCACCCGCGTCGCATGCGCCTTGAAGCTCGACAGCGTGAACTCGGCGCGGGTGTTGCGGAAGGTGAAGTTGTTCTTGAAGAAGTCGTTGTGGCCGTAGACGTGCGCGATGGTGAGGACCTGCAGCGCCAGCGAGTTGTCGCGCATCAGATAGGCGAGCGCCGGATTCGAGTTGATCACCATCTCGTACGGCAGCCCGGAGACGCCGTAATCGTACAGCGTCTTCAGCTTCTCGTAGGCCTTGCCGTACGACCAGTGGGGGTAGTGGCTCGGCATCCCGGAATACGCCATGTAGCCGAGCATCTGCACGTGATCGCAGATCTCGAACTCCTGCGGATAGCAATCGAGCCCGAACTCCGCGGCCTTCTCGAGGATCCGCGCGTCCCAGTACTCGAGATCCTTGACGTCCCAGCCGGTCGCCATGCCCCGTCAGGCGCTGGCGCTCTCGCGCCCGCGGTCCTTCGCCAGCAGCGCCTTGAAGCTCGGCCAGATGTCTTCCTTGCGCTCGATCAGGATGGTCTGAAAGTTGTCGGCCTCCAGCCGACGGAAGATGTTCAGCATCGAGCTCTCGTAGTAGCGAGAGCCGAGCGGCTTGATCTCGCCGTAGCCGAACAGGTTCGACACGTCGGAGAGATCCTTGGCGGCGCGCAGCGCGGCGGCATTGTCGGACTCGAAGTTGTCGCCGTCCGAGCAGTGGAAGCAGTACACGTTCCACAGGGTCGGGTGATAACGCTCCTGGACGATCTCGAGCGCCTTGTTGTACCCCGCCGAGATGAACGTGCCGCCGGACTCGCCCTTGTGGAAGAATTCCTCCTCGGTGACCTCGGCCGCCTCGGTGTGATGGGCGATGAAGACGATCTCGACGTTGCGGTACTTGGTGGCGATGAACTGGTA
>JACPRU010000073.1 GCA_016189835.1 Deltaproteobacteria bacterium
AGCTCGACCCGCTGGAAGCGGTCGACGCGGACGGCCGTGCCCGCTCCCGCGCCGATGCTGTCCAGCTCGACCATCGGCAGCGCGAGGCGGTGCCCGGCGAAGTCGGGCTCGCGCTTCATCGGAATCAGGCCGTCGACGATCAGGCCGACGTCGAAGCTGGTGCCGCCGAGGTCGGTGGCCACGACCTTGCGCAGGCCCTTGAGCTTGCCGATCACCGACGAGCCGATCAGTCCGCCGACCGGTCCCGAGACCACGGTCTCGTAGAGCCGCGGATGGCGGATGTCGACGGCCGACCCGTAGGCGGTGAGCGTCAGCAGGTCCGCGGGGTAGCCCTCCCGCCGCGCCGCCTCCTCGACGCCGAGCAGCTGCTGGCGCGTCCGCTCGGCGGCGTAGCACTGCACCAGCACGCTCTTGTAGCGCTGCTCCTCCTTCAGCACCGGCGCCAGCTCGTGAGAGGTCACGATCTTGACGTCCTTGCCCGAGCGGGCGACGACCTCGCGCGCGATCTCGGCGGCCCGCTTCTCGTGAACGGGATTCAGGTACGAGAACAGGAACACGATGCCGATGACCTCGACGCCGGCCTCGATCAGCTCGCTCACGGCCGTGCGCACCTCGGCCTCGTTCAAGGGGATCACCGCCGTTCCCGGCTGCAGCTGGAAGTAGTAGCTGCCGCTCGCCACGCGCTCGGTGATGCCGCGCACGTGGCGGTAGTCGATCAGCTCCGGCGTGTGCTCGTGCAGCGGCTGATGAAGCAGGTCGTTCCCCGACAGGTTGAGCCAGGTGAGCCCCCGCTCGTGCAGCGGCATGTGCTCGTGGCCGCGCGTGACGAGCAGCCCGACGCGCGCCCCCGAGCGCGTCAGCAGCGTGTTCAGCATGCCCGTTCCCGAGTAGAGCGAGACCAGGGCGCGGCGATGGAGCTCGACGCGGTCGATCGCCAGCTTGGGGGCCGCGTCGGCGACCGACTCCAGATAGCTCGCCGCCTCGTTGCGCCGGTTGGTGAGCGCCTTGCCGACCGCGAAGCGGCCTTTCTTGTCGACCACGAAGGCGTCCGTCATCGTGCCGCCGGCGTCGATCGCGATCAGGTAGTCTCGGGTGGCGGCCTTCATCGCGGGCTCTCCTTTCGGGGTCCGGCCGCGGCGGCGCAGGGCGCTTCACTCCGCCAGCGCGCGGTCACTTCGTTGGTGCGGTCGCGGAACCAGTCCGGGCTCTCGTCGGCAAGCGGCTCCGCGAGCCACTCGCGGTAGAACGCGTCGAGGTCGGGCAGCATCTCGAACACC
Source organism: Deltaproteobacteria bacterium (assembly GCA_016189835.1). Lineage (GTDB taxonomy): Bacteria > Desulfobacterota > Binatia > JACPRU01 > JACPRU01 > JACPRU01. Next base: position 1,278 of record JACPRU010000073.1, read on the forward strand.
GCCATCGTCCCCGGCGGCGTGCATTCGACCGCGAGCTGCGCCCAGCAGCCGGGGCAATAGAACTCGCGGATCTCGATCAACCCGGGCTCCGGACAGGCCGTGTCCAGCTGATAGACCTCGCGGAACTCTTCCTTGGTGGTGCGGACGTGGACGTTCGCCGCGAGCTTCCAGTTCTCGCGGTAGTCGCCGAACTCGAAGCCGCAGTCGCAGCGCACCACCCGGCGCCCGTCGTTCGTGCGCACGATGTAGAGGTGGTCGGCGAGCCGCAGCAGGACGGGCTCGCGCCAGGGCACGCGCTCCTGGAGCAGCTTGCGGTAGACCTGGAAGCGGTCCGCGTCCTTGGGGTCGAGCCTGAGGAGCTTCTTGACCTCCTCCCAGGCGAGCTTGCCGTCGATCAGCGAAGCCAGCGTCTGCGGTTCCACGTGCTTGGTCTCGGCCATCGATGCCTCCTGCGGATCTCCGTCAGCGACCGTCGAGCTGCCAGAATCCGGCGAACTCGTCCTTGTGGCCGTCGAGCGACAGCGCCTCCTCGTGGCGCGCCTTCACCACGTCGATGAAGTCGCGGTTCTGGACGCGGACGCGCTCCTTCTCCCACCACTGCTGGAACGGGATCGAGCGCTCGCGGCGCCGGCGGCGAATCGCCCGGCGCTCTTCCTCCGTGGCGGCGGCGTCGGCGACCCATTCGCCGTTCTCCCGGCGGAGAATCACGCCGTAGACCTCGAGCGCCGCCTTCGGGCTGACGTAGGCGCGGCGCACGTCGTTCTCGACCAGCGCGACCTCCCGCTCGATCGGATCGCCCCAGCCGCCGCTGGCCGCGCCCGCCTGCGAGAACAGATCGCCGTCCTTCATCTCGATCGGCGGCGTCTCGCCCCGCCACACCTTGACCTCGCGCGCCTGGAGCCGGCCGTCGGCGAGGAACTGCTCGATCTCGATGATGTCGCGGGGATACGGCTCGCCGCGGGCGATGCGCTCGCGCATGTTCGTGCCGTGCACGGTCACGTCGATCGTGCCCGGAGCGGGATACCCGCCGGAGATCCCCAGCGACACGTGCGTGGTCGCGGCCGGGTTCGGCCCCACCCGGTTCATCGCCAGGAAGTGCGGGTCGAGGATCACCCAGGTCGGGTTGCGCCCGAGGCCGCCGCGCCACTTGCCGTGGCCGCAGTAGTCGGTGAGCGACCGCCGCCCGATGTAGTAGAGCGTGGGACAAGCATACTCCCACTCCTCCGCGTTCCCCATGTCGCACTTCTGGTTGTACGGCGCCCACAGCGCCGTCTCGCCGTCCTTGTAGGCGAAGGCGCCCGAGGACAGCACGCCGAGCAGCTCCATGTTGCCGAAGCCGAACCCGACGCCGTTGGCGAACGTTCCCATCCCCTGCATCAGCGCCCAGGTGCCGTCGGCGCCCCCCGCCTCCTCGACGTAGCCGCGCGCGAAGAAGCTGCGCGCCACGCTCTGGTTCTGGCTGGCGATGATCGTGGTGACGTGGGCGAACGTCGACGTCGAGGCGTCGGGATGGCCGGGGTTCATGTAGCAGCCCTTCGGCACCACCGCGTCGAACTGCAGCATCATCCCGGAGTTGACCCGCGTCTGATGCGAGAAGTGGTTCATCATCAGCACGGCCGACAGCGCGATCGGCGCGCCGAAGTAGGTGTTGAAGGAATGGAAGCCGGTGCGCGACGTGCCCGTGACGTCGAGGACGACCTTCCCCTCCGGGGTGATCCGGTTCTCGACCGCCGTGTGCATGAGCGTGTATTTCGGAGCATACGGCAGCAGCAGCGGGGTCTGGCGGTAGTCGATCGGCCGGAACGACTGCGTGCGATACCGTCCCGGCACGGTCATCGTCTTGACCGCGCGCTGTACGACCCGGCGCGCTTCCTCGATCGTCTCGCGCAGCCCGCGCTCGAAGTACTCGCCGCCGAACTCCTCGATGATGTCCTGCACCCGGCGCTGGATCATCAGGCAGCCGGCGAGGCGCATCTTCTCGTCGAGCACCTGGTACGTGGAGCCGCGGGTGCGGCGCTGCCACATGTGGAGCCACCACGAGTAGTACTGGTAGTTCTCGCCGACCTTCATCGGCGGAAACAGAAAGCCGTCGGAGAACGTGTCGGGCGAATAAGCGGTCATGCTGCCGCCCCAGACGCCGACGTCGGTGATGTGGTTGAGCCCCGAGGCCCAGGCGATGATCCGGCCCTCGTGGAAGATCGGCAGGAACGTGAACACGTCGGCCGCGTGCGTACCGCCCACCAGCGGGTCGTTCGAGGCGAAGATGTCGCCCTCGCGGATGCCGGGATTGGTCTCGAAGTCGCGCTCGGCCATGGCGCGAATGAAGAAGTTCTTGACCGACAGATGGATCGCCAGGCCGTACGACATGACCGCGGGGTCGCCCTCGGGCGTGAGCAGCGTGAACACCAGCTCGCCCAGCTCGCGCGCCCCCGGCGAGGCGGCGACGTACTTGCTCGTCTCGCGCGCGGCGATCAACGTGGCCAGGATCGAGGCCGCGTAGCGCTCGAACTTCAGCGGATCGGACTCCTTGAGATCGAGACGCTCGATGCCGCAGTAGTGACCGGTCCGTCGCGTCAGATCGTCTCGCGCCCGGATCATCTCCTGCAGCGTTCCCGGTGCGGAGAAGGGGCTGCGCTTCTCCTTTCGCACGCGACTGGCTCTTGCCTTGTACGCCATGTTCGACCTCACTCGTTCGGCGGCTCGGAGTTCTCGGCCGCGGTGCCCGCAGCGGACTCGGGGTTGCGAAACAGCAGGGACAGCACTTGCAGGAAGCGCGCCGCTTGGGCGCCGTCGATGGCTGCGTGATCGAAGGACAGATCGAGGTTCAGCATCGGCACCTCGATCCATCGATCGCCCGAGCGCCGCGGCCTGGGCGTCACGCAGCCGACGCCGAGGATCGCGATCTCGGGGGGATTGACGATCGGCGTGAAGTGGGTGACGCCGTAGGGCCCGAGATTCGACACGGTGAACGTCGCGTCGAGCACGTCGCGGGGCTTGAGCTTGCCGGCGCGCGCCTCGGCGACCCGCAGCCCGAGCTCCGCGGCGATCTCGGCCAACGACTTGCGCTCCGCGTCGCGCACCACCGGCACGGCGAGGCCCTCGTCGAGCGCCACCGCCACGCCGACGTTGACCATCCGATGGAGCTGCACGCGGTCGTTCTCGACGCGTCCGTTGATGCGCGGATAGCGCCGCAGCGCGACGCCGACCAGCTGGACGAGCAACGCGGTGAGCGTGAGCTTGTGCCCGGTCTCGGCGAGGACCTGCGGGGCGCGGCGCCGCTGCCAATCGAGCAGCGCCGTGGCGTCCAGCTCCGCGTGCAGCGTGACGTGGGGCTTGTGGGTGACCGAGTACAGCATGCGCTGGCCGATCTTCGCGCGCAGGCCGGTCAGCGGGATCGCTTCGAGCGCGTCGCTCACGAGGCTCCTCCCCGGCCGCGCCACTCCTCGGCGCTGTAGAGGCGCGCGAGCAGAGTCCCCGTGGGAACCGTGACGCCGGCCGCGACCAGGATCTCGCCGAGCACGCCGCCGCCCGGGCTCTCGACCTCGCCCTCGGCCTTGTCGGTCTCCGCCACGAACAACGGCTCGCCCTCGACGACGCGGTCGCCGCTCTGCTTGAGCCATTCCCGCAGCAACCCCTCCTCCATCGTCACTCCCCACTTCGGCATCACGACTTCCGTCACGACCGCCCCTCGCTTCGCCGCGCCCGCACGACCGAGCGCACGGCGTCGGCGATGCGCTCGGCCTGCGGAAAGTAGAGCTGCTCGAGCGCCGGCACGAACGGCACCAGGGTGAACGGCGCCGTGACGCGCACCACCGGCGCGTCGAGGTCCCGGTAGCCCTTGCCGGCGGCCAGCGCCGCGATCTCGGCGCCGGTCCCGCAGGGCCCGACCGCGTCGTGCACCACCACCAGTCGCCGCGTGCGGTGCAGCGACTCGAGCACGCCGTCTTCGTCGAGCGGGTTCAAGGTGCGCAGATCGAGCACCTCCGCTTCGATCCCCTCGCCCTCGAGCGTGCGGGCGGCGGCGAGCGCGCGGTGCACCGCGCTCCCGTAGGCGACGACGGTGACGTCGCGCCCCGCCCGGCGAACGGCCGCGCGCCCGATCGGCACCACGCCGTCCCCTTCCGGGACGTCGCCGCTCTGCCCCCACAGGCTCAGGCTCTCGATCACCACCACCGGATCGGCATCGCGGATCGCCGCCTTGAGCAGCCCGCGCGCGTCGGCGGGCGTCGAGCCCCACACCACCTTCAGGCCCGGAACGTGGCCGAGCCAGGCCTCGAAGCTCTGGCCGTGCTGCGGGCCCGTCTGCCGCCCCGCGCCGCAGATCGTTCGCACCACCATCGGCACGCCGATCCGCCCGGCCGACATGTGGCGCAGCTTCGCCGCCTGGTTGACGAGCTGATCCATGGCCAGGCCGAGGAAGTCCATGAACATCACCTCGGCGACCGGCCGCAGGCCGGCCATCGCCGCGCCGACCGCGACGCCGACGATGCCGGCCTCGCAGATCGGCGTGTCGCGCACGCGCTCGGCACCGAAGGCGCCGAGCAGGCCGGCGGTGGCGCCGAACGCGCCGCCGGCGCGGCCGACGTCTTCGCCGAGCACGCACACCGACGGATCGCGCGCCAGCTCCTCCTTCAGCGCGAGCTGGACGGCCTGCCAGTACTTCATCGTCGCCATGCGCCCGCTTCCTAACTCGTCCCCGCCGCGGTCACGTCGCTCAGCAGGTCCTCGGCGGTCGGCTCCGGGCTCGACTCCGCGAACGCGACCGCGGCCTCGATCTGCGCCAGGATCTCCTGCCGCCGCCGGTCGAGATCGCCCTCGGTCGCCGCCGCGCCGTCGATCAGCGCCGCGCGCAGCCGGCGGATCGGATCCCGCTCCATCCACTCGGCGACCTCCTCGCGAGCCCGGTAGCGCTGCGGATCGCCCTCGAAGTGACCGCGCCAGCGATAGGTCTTGCACTCGAGCAGCGTCGGGCCGCCGCCGGCTCTGGCCCGCTCGACCACCGCGCTCGCCGCCTCGTAGACCGCGACCGCGTCGTTGCCGTCCACCGCCCGGCCGGGCAGGCCGTAGGCCGGCGCGCGGTGATGGACGTCGGGGTCCTTCATGTGCAGCGAGATGTGGCTCATCTCGGCGTAGAGGTTGTTCTCGCAGACGAAGACCACCGGCAGCGCCCACAGCGCGGCCATGGTGAGCGACTCGTGGAAGGTTCCCTCGGCGACCGCTCCGTCGCCGAAGAAGGCGACCGTGACCGCCTCGCCGCCCTGCAGCCGTGCGGCATAGGCCGCCCCGACCGCCATCGGCAGCCCGCCGCCGACGATGGCGTTGGCGTTGAGGATGCCGCAGTCCGGGTCGGAGACGTGCATGGATCCGGCCCGGCCCTTGGCGTAGCCGGTGCGGCGGCCGAACAGCTCCGCCATCATGCGGCCGAGGTCGGCTCCCTTGGCGATGCAGTGCCCGTGGCCGCGATGGGTGGTGGTGATCCGGTCCTCGCGGCGCAGCGCGGCGCACACGCCGGCCGCGCACGCCTCCTGTCCGACCGAGGTGTGAAGAAAGCCCGGCAGACGGTTGGCCGCCAGCAGGCGGGCGGCGCACAGCTCGAACTCGCGGATCCTCACCATGGTCGCGTACAGGCCGAGCAGCGTTTCGCGCGCGTGTCGCATCGGTTCCGCCGTCCCCCTTCGCCGTCAGCCCGGCGCGCCCTTCAGCGGCAGCGACACCAGCGCGGAGCCCGGCGCGCAGACCTCGCCGCGCTGGTTCTTCTCCTCGAGCGAGCACTCGACGTAGCCTCGCTCCGCGTCGCAGTAGGCGCGGGTCACGCGCCCGCCGCAGGTCAGCTCGTCGCCGGGCACCGCTGCCGCCCGATTCTGCCACGCGAAGCGCAGCAGGCGCCCCTGCGGGCCCATCCACGCCATCAGCATCTCGACCAGGAAGGCGCCGTGCAGATGCGCCTGCACCAGTACGTCGGGGTAGCCTTCGTAGCGCGCATACTCCGCGTCGTAGTGGATGCGGTGCGCGTTCCAGGTGACCGCGCTGTAGCGGAACAGCTGCACCTGGGACGGCCGCTTGGTGAGCGTCGGCAGCTCCGCGCCTTCCACGACCTGATCGAACGTCAATTGCCCGGGGTTCATCGGCGACCTCGTCCCTAGCGAGCGATCAGCGTCTCGCGGCAGATCAGCAGCAACTCGTCGTGCTGGTTGCGGTAGCGCTTCTCGATCTTCAGCAGCGTCAGCGTCCCGCTCTTGCCCTCGCGCTTCTCGACGTCCGCGAGCCGCCGCTCCAGCGTCACCTCGTCGCCCGGCCGTACCGGGCGCACGATCTCCAGCTCCTGTCCCCCGCCCATCAGCCGCGCCCCCGGCAGCGCAATGAACGCCACGTCCGCGGCGGTCGTGCCGTCGGGCCGAAGCTCGCCCTCCGGCGGCCCCGCCTGCCAGCCGAGAACCGCGCTCAGGAAGTTCGGCGGCGCGATGATGCCCGGATAGCCGGCCGCGCGCGCGGCCTGGTCGTCGAAGTAGAGCGGGTTGAGATCGCCCACCGCGACGGCATAGCGCTGCAAGGCGACCTCGGTCACGCATCCGAGCCGCTGCTCGTCGCGGTGGCCGATGAACGACCGCGCCTCTGCGAAGTAATCGCGCTGGCCCGTGGTTCCTTGCTGTGCCATGGGGCGTCCTCAGTCGCGGTTCAGCCCGAGCAGATTGCGGGCGATCATCCAGCGGTGGATCTCGGCGGTGCCGTGGCCGATCCGCCACACGCGCACCTGGCGGTAGAAGCTCTGGATCGGCAGCTCCTTGGTGTAGCCGAGGCCGCCGAAGATCTGCAGCGCGCGGTCCGTCACGCGCTGCGCCATCTCGGTGGCGTAGAGCTTGGCGACGAACGCCTCGTTGCGCTGCGGCTCGCCGTTGTCGGCCTGCCACGCCGCGCGGTAGACGAGCAGGCGCGCCGCCTCGAGCTCGACCTCGGAGTCCGCGATCATCCACTGGATCGCCTGCCGCTGCGCGATCGGCTTGCCGAACGCCACCCGCTGCTTCGCCCAGTCGATGGCCATGTCCAGGCAGCGCTGGGCGATGCCGAGCTGGTACGCGGCGATCTTCAAGCGGCCGTGGGTGAGCTGGTGATTGGCGATCGCCCAGCCTCCGTTGACCTCGCCGACGCGATTGGCGTCGGGCACCACGCAGTCCTCGAAGCTGAGCTCGTACGGATCCCAGTCGTCGCCCATGGTCGCGATCGGACGCGACGGCCGGAAGCCGGGCGTTCCCATGTCGACGAGGAAGCAGCTCACCCCGCGCGCCCCCTTCGAGCGGTCGGTGGACGCGAAGAGGATCACGAAGTCCGCGCGGTCGACGTGCGAGATGAAGGTCTTGGTGCCGTTGACGACCCACTGATCGCCCTTGCGGACCGCCGTGGTGCGGATGCCGGCGAGGTCCGAGCCCGCGTCGGGCTCGGTGAAGGCGTAGCAGGAGCGCCGCTCGCCGCGGATGACGGGGAAGAAGTAGCGCTCCTTCTGCTCCGCGTTGCACAGGTAGAGGCTCGGCTCCGGGCTGCCGCCGAAGTCGAACATCGCGGGATGCTTGTACAGCTCCTCGGCGACTAAACACATGCCGAGATTGCCGAGCCCGGCGCCGCCGTATTCCTCCGGCACGTCGAGCGCCCAGAAGCCGAGATCGCGTCCCTTGCGCTCGAGCGCGAACCGCGTCTCGAGCGGCAGCTTGCCGGCGAGCAGGAACTCCTTCTCGAGCGGCATCAGCTCGCGCTCGCGGAACTTGCGAACGTTGTCGACCAGCATCTGCAGATCCGACGGAATCGAAAAGTCCACGAGACGGTTCTCCTCGCCTGCCGGCGTTCGGCAGCGCCGTTACTTCGCCCAGGGCACGAACGAGATCACGGCTTCGGGCATTGCGCCGTAGTAGTTGCGGATGTCGTCCACCGCCGCCTGCCAGAGCGGCTGTTTCAGGCAGGCCTGGAGCTGCGCGAGCGAATCGAAATAGATGTTCGTCTTGACTTGGTAGGGGACGGGCAAGCCGTTCAGCGTGCGCCGCAGCTTCTGCATCTCCACCTTGCGCACGCCGCACGTCGCCATGACGCCGCCCGCCAGCGGCAGGTGCTTGTTCACGTAATAGTCCTCGTCGAACGGGATGGCGGGATCGTAACAGAAGGACAGCGTTACCATCGTAGGGACCCTCCTCGGCGCGGGGCCGTCACCGGCTCAGCGCGGCGCGATCACTTCACCCACGGCGCTTCGGCGACGACGACGCTCGGGGTCTCCGGGTAGTAGTTGCGGATGTCGTCCCAGGCCTGCTTCCACAGCGGCAGCTTCATCGCCGCCTGCGCCTGCGCCAGCGAGTCGAACCACAGCACGGCCTTGCGCTGGTACGGCGCCGGCGGCCCGTCGAGCGTGCCGATCACGGTCTGCACCTCGAGCCGCCGGATCCCCATCGGCTCCATGATCTCCGCGCCGAGCGCCATGTGCTTGTTCAGGTAATAGTCCTGATCGAACGAAACCCCGGGCCGATAGCAGAACGTCACGGTCACCATTTCAGCATCCTTCCTTTCCTCGCCGTCTCGGCGTCCTTCCCCTCGGCGATGCAGCGCGCGCTCCGCCCGAGCGGCGGCTCAGCGCTGCATGCCCTCGTCCGACGCCTGCCAGACGACGTCGGCAACGATGAACTCGGGATTCTCTCCGTAGTAGTTGCGGATGTCCTCGACGGCCGCCTTCCACACCGGGCTCGCCAGACAGCCGTGCAGCGCCTCCTCCGAGTCGAAATGGAGCGTGGTGTAGACGTGATACGACGGCTTCCCGCCGCTCACCTCGCCGAGCGCCTGCTGGACCTCGACGTGGCGGATGCCGAGCGACTCCATGACCTCGCCGGCCATCGCCATGTGCTTGAACAGGTAGTACGAGTCGTCGAACTTCACGTTCGGCTTGTAGCGGAAGCTGAGCGTCACCATCGCCGGGTCCTCCCTCGCGCTGCACGCGCTCAATGTCGCAGACCGACCTTCGATCCCGCGGCGCCGACCTTCTCGACGTCCACGCGCACTCCCCGGTCGTTCTGACCCGGCGAGCAGCACAGCGCCATCGGCCGCAGGTGGTAGTAGCCTCCGGCCAGCTCGATGGGATTGATCGGGCTCGGCGTGACCGTCTGCTGCGAGTAGCCGTCGCGGAACATGTACGGCTCCCACGCGTGGTAGACCACCACCTGGCCCGGGGCCATGGCCGGAGCGAGCTTGACGTGGATCTCGAAGCCGCCGACGTCGTTGTGGACGCGCACGACGTCGTCGTCGCGTACCTCGCGCGCCGCGGCGTCGCGCGGATTCATGTACATGACCGGCCGCCCTCGCTGCAGGCGGAGCATCAGCGCGCTGTCGCGCCACGCGGTGTGGATCGAGTGCCGGGTGTGGCCGCCGACCAGACGCAGCGGATGCCGGCCGCCGATGGTCTCCTCCTTGTGCGTCGGCAGCTGCTCGCCGAGCTCCAGGTACAGCTCGTGGTCGATGTAGAACTGCATGCGCCGCGTGAGCGTCGGCCACGGCATCTTGCGGTCGGTGTGCCAGGTGTTGGCGACGATCGTCTCGCCGGGCTTCCAGTCCGTGGCGTTGCCGCTGTTCCACTGCGTCTCGCCGATGCCGGTGAAGTCGAGAACGCCGTCCCGGCTGAGATCTTCCCAGCTGCCCCCGACGTTTGCGGACGCCCGGATGAAGTCCGCCGCGAGCTTGGCGTCTTCCTCCTCCTTGTAGATGCCGCCGTAGGTCAGGTCGTCGTAGACCCGGTCGAGCGCCCGTTCCTTGCCCTGGCGGTCCCGGAAGTGCGTGATGCCTCGCTCGCGGGCGCGCTCCTGGAGCTTCTTCGCCAGCAGGCAATGGATCGTCCACTCCGACTTGGACTCCGCGACCGGCTCGACGACCCGTGAGCCGCCGTGCAGATAACGCGCCAGAGGGGTCACCCAGCGCACGTCGTCGCGCTCGTACCAGCCCGTGCAGGGCAGCACGTAGTCGGCGTAGCGGCCGGTGTTGCTGATCCGCCAGTTGACGTCGACGATCAGCTTGAGCTTCGGCAGCCAGGCGTCGATCAGCTTCGGATAGCCCCGGAAGCGGCGCAGGATGTTGCCGCCCTCGGCGAACAGGATGCTCGGGCCGCGGTCCGGATAGGCGAACTGCCATCCCTTGTCGAGCGCCAGCCGGACGTAGTCGTCGAGATCCCGCTTCATCGAGGGATCCCACTTCCGCTGGTCGGCCATCAAGTCCTTCAGTCCGCCGTGGAAGTAGAGCGTCAGCACCGAGCTGAGGATCTGGCGGTCGGCGAAAGCCTGGCGCAGCGGCTCGTACCTCACCATCTCGTCGCTGTAGCCCTTCTGCTTGAGCGCCTGCGCGACCGGCGCGAACTGCTGCGCGAGCGCCTTTCGGCCCTCCGGCAACGGCCCGTTCGGGTAGAGGAAGGCGTCCTGGGCGGCGTCGGCCATGATCATCGGGAAGGCCTGATGCCCGCTGCCGCGCTTGCCGAAGTGCCCGCACAGCGCGAGCACCAGGATCTGCACGCGCTCCATCTCGAGACCGTGATAGAACTTCGCGAAGTTCGACTGCGTGATGGTCGCGCAGGTCTCGGCGCCGGCGATCTCCCGCGCCAGGCGGCGGATCAGCTCGGGACTGGTGCCGCAGATCTTCGCGGCCCTCTCCGGGGTGTAGGCGCGCAGGTGCTCCCTCAGCAGCTCGAAGACCGGACGCACCTTGACCTTGCCCTGGCGGGTCTCGACCTCGAACTCGCCCTCGAGCGCCGGATCGAAGCCCTCGATGCGCAGCGTGTCGCGCGGCATCGGACGGATCGTCTGGGAGGCGAGGTCGTAGGCGAAGAACACGTCGTCGGCGCCGCCCTCGGCGACGTCGGTTTCGCGCAGGAACAGCCGGTTGTCCGAGCGCACGAGCAGCGCCATGTCGGTCTGTTCCTTGAGGAAGGCCGCGTCGTGGCGCCGCTCCGAGACGATCACCTGGCCGATCGCCAGGCCGAGCGCCGCATCCGTGCCGATTCGCACCGGCACCCACAGGTCGCCGTGGATCGAGGAGGGATTGACGTCGGGCGAGATCGTGATCACGCGGGCGCCGCGGTAGCGGGCCTCGGTGATGAAGTGGTAGTTCGGGATCTGCGTGTAGATCGGGTTCCCGCCCCAGATCAGGATGACCTTCGAGTAGATCAGGTCGTCCGCGGAATTGCAGAACACGATCTTCCCGCAGGTGACCGCCGCTCCCTCGTGGTCGTCGCCGATGTCGGGATTCAAGTCCCACAGCGGCGTATCGAGCAGCGTCGCGGTGCGCGACAGGCCGATCCCCTGCGGCCCGCCGAACGAGTGCTGGGTGCCCGTGTCCCAGGCGATGGCGGTCGGGCCTTGCGTGGCGAGCTCGTCGATGAACGCGTCGGCGATCTCGCCGAGCGCCTGCTCCCACGTCACCCGCTGCCACTTCCCTTCGCCGCGCTCGCCGACGCGCTTCAGCGGATAGCGAAGACGCGTCGACTCGTACATGCGGTGACTGAAGCACGAGCCCTTCTGGCAGCCGCGCGGGTTGTAGTCGGGAACGTCGGGGTTGGTCTGCCGGTACGTCCCCGCCTGCTCCTCGCGCCAGACGATCCCGCTCTTCACGTAGACGTTCCAGTTGCACGCCGACTGATACCAGCAGTTCACGAAGTGCGTGGTGCGCGCGACCTTGTCCCAGCGCCATTGCCGGCGATAGAGATCCTCCCAGGATCGATACGGCGCGCTTTCGAACGCAGTCGCTCCCCCTGCTCGAGCGATGCCGGGCAGACGGAACGTGCTCAGCGACAGCGCCAGAACGCCGGCGCCGCCCTTGAGAAACTGCCGTCGGTTCCAGCCTCCCGTCGAATCCATGGAGTTCACTCCCGTGCGGCGCGCAGGGCCGCCGTCGGCGGCTCCGGCTTCGGCAGGGGCAGATCCTCGTGCACGGTCCCCACGTCGCTGCGCAGCGCCGTGACGGCGAGATTGGTGAGCGCCTCGGCGTAGTCCTCGAACCGGTAGCGGCCGAACTCCCAGTGGCGCAGCACCCAGCCGTGCGCGAGCAGGATCAGCCAGTGGAGCTTGAGAGTCACGTTCTGCGCGGGGAACACGCCCGCCGCGATGCCCGGCTCGACCGCCGCCCGCAGCAGGTCGGCGATGTAGCGGCCGCCGACGAACAGCGACTCGCGCTGCTCGGGCGAGAGCACCTTGGTCTCCTGGTAGCTGAGGATCACGTAATGACGGATGTCCCGGACGCCGCAGACGAAGCGCCGGAAGGTGCTGCGGAAGATCTCGACCGGGGGCGTGCTCTGCGGCATCGCGGCCAGCTCGCGCTCCGCCTCGGTCACCACTCCTTCGAGCTGTTCCTGGGTGCCGCGGATGATCCAGTGGAGGACGTCCTCCTTGCGCTCGAAGTAGTTGAAGATGCCGCCGACGCTCATGCCGACGGCTGCCGCGATCCGCCGCACGGTCGTCGCGTCGTAGCCGAACTCGAGGAACAGCGGGAAGGCGGCCGCCGCAATCCGATCCCGTCCCTCGCGCTGCTTCTGCGCATCGAGGATCCTTCCCGGCGGCACGGGCTCGAGCCGCTTGCCGCGGCGCGGTCGATGGGCGATCCCGTCGTGCTCGCTCACACCGGTCGCCTCCTCCATCTTCATCATCTCCATGCGCCGCGGCGGCGTACCGGTCTCGGCATCGCAGGATACTCGGCCATCGGGATTCGGTTCTGCTTCCTTCCGCTACTTGAACGTACGCTCGCTCAAGACGCTGCAGCCTTTGTGCCATCCCCCTTGGTTGCCCTTCCTGCGTCGTGAAGGGCGAAATTTCGCCCCAAAACGCCCACGGCAGCTGTCCCGCACCCTCGATCATGCGAATAGAGGTGTGGTTCGAACGGACACAGCAACTTGGTTTCTCGTGTAGCCGTCCGCCGCATCCGGCGGTTTCGGCTCGGTCCTCGAGACCAGCCACCGAGAGCAGCCATCTGCGGCTCGCACGCGCCGCCATGGCATGGCTGGTGCACTTCGCGCTCTCACGTTGCCGCGCTCGGCCACAAGGAGGCCTCGATGACGGATCACGATAGGTTGAAGCATGCGTTCGACGCGACCCCGTCCATCTTCAGGCTGCTGTCCACGGTTCGCAGCCGCCGCGTCGGGCGCGGTTATCGGATCGACTCGGGGACGGAGCTCCGCCATCCCGTCACCGGCCGCCCGATGAAGCAGGACGTCGGCCCCATGAAGTTCGTCTCCCGCAAGCCACCGACGGCGCTCAGCCGGCTCGAGGAGGCACTGCTGTGCTGGGCGGCGTGCGGGCCGAACGGCCTGGTCATGGTCGAGGTCTCGATGGACGGCGGGTTCCAGGAGACCACCTGGGTGTCGGGGCGCACCGCTCCCGCTCCCGGCACCTCGCACGCGACCGATCTCCTCGTCATCAACGACGACGGCGCCTCGATCTATCGGCCGACCCGCCGGCGCGAGAAGCCGATCGAGGTCGAGACCGAGGCCGACTACGACAAGGTGCTGCGCTGGTACGACGAGGGCACGATCCGCATCCTCGACGAACGTCCGGACGTCGACTGGACGCTGCGCGCCCCGGGCGCGCCGAACGCGACGCTGATGGGACCCTACCAGTTCAACATCAACATGCCGGGCTCGACCTGGATCCTGCCGATCACCGACGCCGGTTGGATCAACTCCGTGCTCGTCAATCTGTTCGGTTTCTGGCACACCTACCCGATCGACGAGTGGAACGGCGGGCGGCCCGCCGGCGTCGAGAAGTGGGTGCGCGAGGGCATGCTCGAGATGCCGGTTCCGATCTCCGCCCAGGAACAGCTCTCGCTCCAGGTGGAGAGCTACCCCACCGGCTGCATGGTGCAGAACGTCCGGCTCGCCGCCGAGGCGATGGGGCTCGGCACCTGGGCGTTCTGCGGCTTCAACCCCGACGTGCTGTTCGGCGCGATGCCGGCGATCACCCGCGGGCTCGGCTTCCACGTCGAGGCGCCGAACCCGAAGGCGCCGGTGGCCACCGGCCAGCTCAAGGTGTTCGGCATCGAGGGCGTGAAGGAGGCCACCTACGTGCCCTCGCCGCGATTCAAGACCGCCGAGGCGGTCGTCGAGCACTGGTTCGCCGAGCGCTACGGCCCGGGCGGCGTGTTCCACCAGGGGCCGGAGAGCTATCTACGGCAGGTCGCCTCGCCGTGGAAGCCGAAGACCACCGAGGCGATCCTCGCCGATCCGCGCATTCATCCCGCGCCCTGGGTGAAGGAAGCGCTGATCTCCTACATCGACTACTGCGTGAAGCACTTCGGCCAGTGGCCGGTCACCTACAACCCGATGCAGGCCCACTTCGGCGCGGTCGTGCACGAGGTGGACGAGGAATTCTACGACGCCCACTACGCGGGCGACTACGTGCCCGAGCGCATGCGCCACCGCGCGCGGGTGTGGAGGGATTGAGCCGGTCCGCGGCGCCACGGGCTGCTCGCGGCCGCGCCACTCCGCTGCGATGGCGGTGACGAGAATCGTCTCGCTGGTCCCGAGCTGGACCGAGACCCTGTTCGCGATCGGCGCCGGCGACCGGGTGGTCGGCTGCACGCGCTTCTGCGACGAGCCGCGCTCGGGCGTCGCGGCGTTGCCGAAGGTCGGCGGCACCAAGGACGTCGACGTCGGCGCGGTGATCGCGCTGCGGCCCGACCTGGTGGTGGCGAACCGCGAAGAGAACACGCGCCGCGCCGTCGAGGCGCTGCGCGCGCGCGGCGCCGACGTGCTCCTCACCGACGCGCAGAGCGTGCGCGACGCGATCGCCGAGCTGCGGCTGATCGGCGCGGCGGCCGCGGCCGCGGCGACCGCCGAGGCCTGCGCGCGGCGTGTCGAGCGGGCGGTGGCGGTGGCCGAGTCGGGCGCCGCGCGGCGGCCGCGCGCCGCGGCCGCCGTCTTCGTCTGGCGCGAGCCCTGGATGGTGGCCGGCCCGACGACCTACGCCGACGACCTGCTGCGCCGGTGCGGCGCCGACAACGTCTTCGGCGGGCTCGGCCCCGGCTCCGCCGCCGGGGCCGAGCGGGCCGCCGGACGCTATCCGCGCATCACCGTCGAGGAGGTCGTGCGCCGCGCGCCGCGCCTCGTGCTGCTCCCCGACGAGCCCTACGCCTTCGCGGACACCGACGCCGCGGAGCTGCGCGCCGCGCTGCCCAGCGCCCGCGTCGTCCTCTGCTCCGGCAAGGACCTGTTCTGGTACGGCACGCGCATGGCGGAGGCGATCCCGCGGATCGCCGAGCTTCTCGCCCCCCGCTGAGACGGCAGCGGCGTGCAGATGCTTCCCGCCGTGCGGAGCCCCGCCCGTTACCATATTGAAGTATGGTACTCACGCTGGTACCGTGTCCACCATGAAGGCGGCGCACAAGGTCACCGTGCAACTGCCGGACGAGCTGCTCGACAAGGCTCGAGCAGCGACCGGTGCCGGCATCACCCAGACGATCCGCCGGGGCCTCGAGCTGGTCGCGGCAGGACGAGCCTACGACGATCTCCGCAAGCTCCGCGGGCGCGTGCCGCTGTCGCTCGACCTCCGACGCATCCGCGACGACCGCTCGTGATCGCGGCGGACACGAGCTCGATCGTCGCCTACCTCTCGGGTGCCGCCGGGCACGACGTCGAGGTCGTCGAGGCGGCCCTCGAGGACCGCCAGCTCTGTCTCCCACCGGTGGTGTTGACCGAGCTGCTCGGCGCTCCCTCGCTGCCGCGCGACGTCGCCGCGCTCCTCCGGGCGGTTCCGCTGCTCGGAGTCGATGACGGGCATTGGGAACGCGTCGGGGCGCTTCGCGCCCGCGTGCTCGCCGCCGGGCGCCGCGCCCGGCTGGGCGACGCTCTGATCGCGCAGAGTTGCCTCGATCACGAGGTCCGCCTCATCACCCGCGACCGCGATTTTCGCCACTTCGCGAACGCCGCGGGGCTGCGGCTCCTCGCCGGCTGAGCCGGCGGCGCGCCCGAAAGCCGACCGGCGGCCCGAGCCGCGGCCCTGGCTACTTCGGCCGGATCTCGATGAAGCGCGTCTTGTGCGCGCTGCGCTCGAGCACGCCCGGCTCGAGCCAGGAGATCTCGGGCGTGATCCGCAGCCGGTCGTGCATCGCGCGGACGATCTCGGCCGCCAGCTCGGCGAGCGCCGACGGCGGCGTCTGCGCGGCGCGCTCGACGCGCAGCTTGAGCGGCGGCACCACGCGCGGCGGCGGCTCGTCGAGCGAGATGCGGAACTCGCCCGTGACCCGCGGAATGAAGCCGGCGATCACGCCGTCGATCGCCGCCGGGTAGACCATCACGCCCTTCACCTTCAGCATGTCGTCGGCGCGGCCGACGATGCGGTAGCGCAAGCCGGTGGCGCCGCACGGACAGGCGGAGACCTGCACGCGCTGGACGTCGCCCATCGAGGTGCGCACGAAGCCGAGGCCGCCGCCGAGCAGCGAGGTGAACACCGCCTCGCCCTCGGCGCCGTCGACGAGCGGCAGAGCCTCGCGCGTGGCGGGATCCACCAGCTCGTAGATCTGCAGGTCCTCGGCGATGAAGTGCATGCCCTGGTACTCGGCGGAGTCGCACGAGACGCCCATCCCCGCGCCGAGGTCGTAGAGCTTTCCGCCGTACGCCGACTCGATCCGCCGCCTCACCTCCGGGATCCCGGCGCCCGGCTCGCCGCCGCACATCAGGATCTTGATGCCGAGCGAGGCGATGGGAACGCCGAGGATCTCCGGCGCGCGCTCGATCAGGTGCTCGGCGAGCGAGGGCGTCGAGTTCAGCACGTTGCCGCGGAAGAAGCGCGCCGTCTTGAGGATGCGCGCCGCTCCCGCCTCGGCGCCGACCGGGATCTGCATCACGCCGCCGCTGTGCGAGCACTGCAGGCCCGGCACGCCGCCGATGAACATCGACAGCGCCATGCCGTGGATCACCCGGTCGCCGGGGCGCACGCCCGCCCGCCAGCGGGCGCGCAGCAGGAACTCTCCCCAGGAGTCGTCGAGGTCGACCCGCGTCAGCGGGTAGGGCTGCGGCTCGCCGGTGGTGCCCGACGTCGCCGTCATCGTGACGATCTCGTCGAGCGGCACCGGCAGCGTCTCGTCGAGATAGCGGTAGACGTCGCCGCCGCACTCGTCCATCAGCGCGCGATAGTCGAGCTTCGTGAACGGCGGCAGCGCCCGCCCCCAGTCCTCGAGCGTGCGGACGTCCTCGGGTCCGGCGACGCCGCTCTCTTGCAGGCGGCGGCGGAAGTACGGGGCGTGCTCGAAGAGGTCGGCGACGCGCTGGCGCAGCCGCCGCAGCTGCAGCGCGCGCATCTCCTCGGTGCCGAGGATCGACTCCATCCGCGGGTTCCAGTAGCGGCGCTCCGCCATACCTCTCCCTTTCCTCGCTCCCGCGCGCGCGGCTTACAGCCGCCCCGCGCCGACCAGGCTCAGCACGTCGTTGCAGCCGTCCTCGATCATCGACGCGCGCGCGTCCCGCAGCAGCTTCTCGATCGGGTACTCGCGGCTGAGCCCGTTGCCGCCGAAGATCTGCAGCGCGCCGCTGGCGATCTCGAACGCCGCCGTGGTGCAGACCACCTTGGCGGCGATCGAGTAGTGGAGCTGCGGCGGGTTCGTCGCGTTGTAGGCCATCACGCGCCGGGACAGCGACCGCGCCGCCTCGAACTGCGAGAACATGCGGAACAGGCGCGCCTTCACGCTCTGGTGGCGGATGATCGGAGCGCCGCCCTGCACGCGCTGCTTCGCGTAGTCGACGGCGTGCTCGAGCGCGGCGCGGGCCACGCCGGTGAACACCGCCGACATCGCGCCGTTGGCCATCGTCAGCACCGACTCGGAGACCGGCACGTAGGTTTCCGGAGTCACCACCACGCAGTCGGCGGAGATGCGCACGTCGTCGAAGAAGATCTCGCCCTGGTTGAGCGTCCGCTGGCCGATCTTGTCGAGCGGCTTGCCGCGGGTGACGCCGGGCAGGTCGAGCGGGACGAGCGCGATCGCGAAGCGGCGGGAGTCGTCGCCGGGGGCCATCGCGCAGTAGAGCGCGGCGACGTCCGCGACGCTGCCGTTCGACACCCAGGCCGACTTCTGGCCGCGGATCACGTACTCGTCGCCGGCGCGCTCGGCGATGCAATTCCAGCGTCCCGTGGACGACGCCACCGCGGAGTCGAGGGCGTTGATCAAGTCGCTGCCGTGGTCGGGCTCGGTGGCGGCCCAGCAGCCGATCTCGTGCCGCGTGTAGCGGCCGCGCCGGCCGTCGGCGCCGGCGAAGCGCTCGATCAGCGCCGGGTTACCGGACATTGTCGCGAACATCCCGGGGAAGCCCGCGACCATGAGCCCGAGCCCGAGCCCGGCGTCGCCCCAGCCGAACTCCTCGAGGACGAGCGAGCGCAGCCGCGCCGCGGCCAGCGCCTCGGGTCCGACCTGCCCGACGCCCTCGAGGAAATCGAGCCCGAGGTCCCGGTACTTCTCGTGCACCTGCCACAGCGGCGAGCCGGCGCCGATCACGCTCTGGGGATCGGGCAGCCGGTCGAGCGCCGCGCCGACCGGCCGCAGCACTTCCTCGGCGAAGCGGTGCGCCGTGTCGCGGACCGCCCGCTCCTCGTCCGAAAGGCCGATCTCGACGTCGATGATTCCGCTTTCCATGGCTACTTCGCGGCCTCGGGGCCGTCCTCCTCTGCCGCCTGGGTCATGTCGGCGATGATCGCCGGGACCTCGTCGCCGAAGATGTCGCCCAGGCCGTAGTCCTTGGCGAGCGCGCGCAGCTCGTCGCGGCGTCCCGGGGTGGGCGCCGGCCGCTGCAGCATCTTCGCCTGCTGGAGCTCGTGGACCACGTTCTCGTCGCGCCGGAAGGAATCGCCGAACCGGTTCAGGAAGAAGCGCTGCTCGAACGGGATCCGCGGGCGCTGCCCGCCGGCTTCGGGGTCCTCCTTCGGATAGCCGACGGTCTGCACCACGAGCACCTTGGAGTCGGCGGGGAGGCGCAAGACGCGCTTCAGCTTGCGGTCGTTCATGACGCCGAGAAGGCAAGTGCCGAGCCCCTCCTCGAAGGCGACGAGCGTCGCCTGGGCGATGCCCTGCCCGCAGTCGACCTCGGTAATGCCGGCGGTGCGGATCTTCTCGTTCCCCAGCTGGAAGAACGGGATCAGCGTCGAGTCGAGGTAGGCGTGGCTCTTCTCGACGTTCACGCCGAGGGCGCCGGCGTCCACCAGCTCGTGCAGGCGGTCGCCCTGGACGGTCACCTGGTTCCAGTCGAGCAACCAGACGATGACGACCGGAGCGGCCCGGAATTGGAAGCCGCCGATCGCCGTACCGATCGGCAGCGCGTCGATCACTTCCTGCGGCGCGCTCGCGCGCTCGATGGCCACGGCCTTGAGCGCCTGCACGTTGCCCCAGAACGACGCGAGGCGCGCCGCCTCGAGCATCTTCTGGATCTTGGCGCGCTCCACCGGGCGATCGGGGTCGATGAAGCGGATCGAGCGGCGACGACCGATGACTTCCTTCAGTTCCATGCGCGGGCTCCTCTCCCGGGCGCGAACGTCGCTCCCTGCTCCGCTGCCAAGGAG
>JACPRU010000071.1 GCA_016189835.1 Deltaproteobacteria bacterium
GACCGGCACGCGGCGCGGCAGACGGCGCCGCCCGCCGCCGAGAGCGGGCAAGGATGAGAGGACCGGAACACCGACCAATGACTGACACGCCCAGGAAAATCGTTCTCGCCTACTCGGGTGGGCTCGACACCTCGGTCATCTTGAAGTGGCTGATCGATACCTACGGCTGCGAGGTGGTGGCTTTCTGCGCCGACCTCGGCCAGGGCGAGGAGCTGGCCCCGGTCGACGGCAAGGCGCGCAGCACCGGCGCCGCCGAGGTCTTCATCGAGGACCTGCGCGAAGAGTTCGTCCGCGACTTCGTGTTTCCGATGCTGCGCGCCAACGCCGTCTACGAGGGCGCGTACCTGCTCGGCACCGCGATCGCGCGGCCGCTGATCGCCCGGCGCCAGATCGAGATCGCGCGCCGCACCGGCGCCGACGCGGTCGCGCACGGCGCCACCGGCAAGGGCAACGACCAGGTGCGCTTCGAGCTGACCTACTACGCGCTCGAGCCCGCCATCCGCGTGATCGCGCCGTGGCGCGAGGCGCGCTGGACGCTCACTTCGCGGACCCGGATGATCGAGTTCGCGGGCCGCCACGGCATCCCCGTGTCGGTGACGGCCGAGAAGCCGTACTCGATGGACCGCAACCTGCTGCACGTGAGCTACGAGGGCGGCATCCTCGAGGATCCCTGGGCCGCGCCTTACGAGGACATGTTCCAGACGACCGTTGCCCCCGAGAAGGCGCCGGACGAGCCCGAGGTGATCGAGATCGAGTACGAGGCGGGCGACCCGGTCGCGGTCGGGGGCGAGCGGCTGTCCCCCGCCGCGTTGCTCGCGCGCCTGAACCAGCTCGGCGGCAAGCACGGCATCGGCCGGGTCGACCTCGTCGAGAACCGCTACGTCGGCATGAAGTCGCGCGGCGTCTACGAGACGCCGGGCGGCACGATCCTGCACGCCGCGCATCGCGCGGTCGAATCGCTGACGCTCGACCGCGAGGTGCTGCATCTGCGCGATTCCTGGATCCCGCGCTACGCCGAGCTCGTCTACTACGGCTACTGGTTCGCTCCCGAGCGGGAGATGCTGCAGACGGCGATCGACGAGTCGCAGAAGGCGGTCACCGGCACGGCGCGCGTGAAGCTCTACAAGGGAAGCGCGACCGTCACCGGGCGGAAGTCGCCGCGCAGCCTCTACCGCGCCGACGTGGCGAGCTTCGAGGACGCCGCCGCCTACCGGCAGGCCGACGCGGAGGGCTTCATTCGCGTGAACGCCCTGCGTCTGCGCACGCGCGCGCTCCTCGGGCGAAAGCCGTAGCGGTCTCCCCGCCCGCCGCCCCAGCGAGAAAAGGGGTCGGGAGTCGTTTTCCGGAATGGCCCGAAGGGTGCTTCGCACAAACGACTCCCGACCCCTTTTCTCGCCTCCCGTTTCTCCCGCGGATCGTCCATAATCCGCCGCATGACGCGCAGCTTTCGGCCGAGCCGGCGCCGCCGGTCGCCCGGCCCGGTCGACGTCGACGCGGTCATCCGCGAGGCCCAGGAACAGGCCCGGGTGCGGGCCCGGGACTATCGCGCGCGGTCGCTCGAGCTGCACGGCTGGATCTGTGGCCGCTGTGCGCGCGAGTTCGACGAGAAGAACCTCTACCTCCTCACCGTCCATCACAAGGACGGCAACCACGAGAACAATCCGTCCGACGGCAGCAACTGGGAGAACCTCTGCGCCGACTGCCACGAAGCCGAGCACACCAGAGGCAGGCTCGGAGACTACCTCCGTGGGTCACCGGGCGAGAGTCGCCGGCGCTGAACGGTGGCCGGCGAGCTGAGCCGCGGCACTACGGCGCGCCGGGGGGGGCCGCGGCTTCGCCACGGCGCCGCGCGGTCTGCTTCGAGGTGTGGGCGGTGGTGTTCGTAGCGGGGCTGCAGTGGCCCCGCCCCGTGGCGCGGTCGCGCGATGAGGGGGCATCTCGCCACGTGCTCGGTCCTGCGCTCGTCGACGTACATCAAGTACGTCTCCTCGCTGCGGCCCTGCGCGCGTGTCGATTCTAGCCCCCTCCTCCCGCGACCGCCCCCGCCCCGCCGGGAACGAGGAGTGCCGCCTTGCTGCGCTCGGCGTCACGCAGGGGATTCTTGGCCCCGCCGCCCCGCCCGCTGGCTTACCTGCGGGCGGGGCACCGGTGAGCGGCAATTGTCTTACGCCGTTTGCACTTGAGGCCACGCCGAAAAAGGGGTCGGGAGTCTTTTCTTGTTGCGGGAAAAGACTCCCGACCCCTTTTTCGGCTCCGGCGGGTGGAGGAGCGGGGGTAAAGATCTCTGAGACCGAACGAGCGAGAGCGAGGTTCGCCCCGAGCCTCTGGCGGAGAGGGGGCGGATCGCGGGAGGAGGGCGAGACGCGAACGGGGCGCAGGGTTGACTCCCCGGATGCCAGCAGCTACTCGGGCTGATCCGCCGATCTCCGGCGATCCGGATGCGACACGAGGGAGGATCCGCCGATGAGTGAGCCACTGTCGACCGACCGCACGTTCTTCAGCGCCGGTACTCGCATCGAGGGCACCCTCGAGCTCGACGGCGAGGTGAAGCTCGAAGGCCAGGTGAAGGGCAAGGTGTCGGGCACCGGAGTCGTGACCATCGGCGAGCACGCGAACCTCCAAGCCGACGTCTTCGCTCCGACGATCATCATCCACGGCATCGTGCGCGGCGAGATCCACGCCACCGATCGGATCGAGCTGCACCGCAGCGCGAAGGTGAAGGGCGTGATTCACACCCCGCGAATTCGCATCGACGACGGAGCGGTCTTCGAGGGCGAGTGCCGCATGGGTCCGCAGGATGCGAAGCCCGAGCCGGTCAAGGCCGAGGCGGCGAAGCCCGAGGAAAGGCGCTCCGCGCCGCCCGCCGCGTCGCCGCCTGCCGCCGCTCCGGCGGGCGTGGAAGTGAAGCGCGCGGCCCCCCGCTGATCCCGCAGCGTTCGAAAAAGGGGTCGGGAGTCTTTTTCGCGAACGGGAGTCTTTTTCGCGAAATACCCTTCGGGTCGTTCCGGCAAAAGACTCCCGACCCCTTTTTCCTGGCCGAGCTTCAGGTAGGCGGGGAGACCGCGGGAGCGATCCCGGCGCGCGGTTCGGCCTCGCGAGCGCGCTCCTCGCTCGCGCTCCGCAGCCGCGCGATCTCCCGGTCGCGGCGCGCGAGATCGGCTTCGAGAATGCGCACGCGCAGCTCGAACTGCCGCAGCGTGCCGATCTCCTGCACCGCCGCGGTCAGGCGGTGCTCGAGTCGGCAGCGGGCCGCGCGCAGGCGCTGCACCTGCTTTTCCAACGCGTCGAGCGCTGGGCGATCGACGCGCTGGCGGTGTGCCGCCGGCTTGCGCCCCGCGGCCGGCTTGCGGCGCGCGGCTGGCTTGGGAAGCGCCGCTCGCCTGCGCCCCGCTCGCTCGGCGCCCCGGGGTCTCGCTGCGCGGCTCTTCGCCGGTTTCCCGGGTCGGACCGGGCGTCGCCTGGCCCGCTTCGGGCGCTTCCTCGCCTTCGCCTTCTTCGCCGGCATCGACGCTCGCTTTTACTGTGGAAGCGAGACCGGCCGCAAGTCGCCGGCGCGCGCCGTCGTCGCGCCGCTCAGTAGATCGACGGCTCGCCCGGCGGCCGGGTGCGCCAGCGCTTGTGCATCCAGATCCAGTGGTCGGGGTGCGCGCGCACCATGCCCTCGAAGGCGCGATTGAAGCGTCGCGTATTCTCGATCGCGTCCTCGGCGCTGTTTCCCGTGTGCACGGTCTCGACGCGGGGACGGATCACGATCCGGTGTTGCGGAGAACGGCCCTGCCGCACCAGGAACGCCGGATAGACCGGCGCGCCCGACAGCTCGTGGAGCCGGGCGAGGCCGGGGTGGGTCGATGCCGCGACTGCGAAGAACTCCGCGAACACGCCCCAGCGCCCGGTCGCGTTCTGATCGAACGGGATGGCGACGATGCCGCGGCTCTGCAGCACGCGAATGATCTGGTGCGCCGCGCGCCGCTTGGAGATCAGCACCGTCCCCGAGCGCTGCCGCTCGTCGTTCACGAAGCGGTCGAACAGCGGGTTGCGGAACGGGCGGTGCACCAGGTGAACGGGATTGCCGTGCAGCCCGATGGCGTGGGCGAACAGCTCCCAGTTGCCGAAGTGCCCGGTGAGCACCAGGATGCCGGTCGTGCCGATGATGCGCTGCGCGGGGCCGTACCAGAAGTCCGGGTCGGCGAAGGTCACGCGCTCGGCGACGGTCTCCCGGGTGAGCCGGTGCATGTGACACCACTCCACCGCCATGCGCCCGAAGTTGCGGCACGACTCGCGGAGGATCTCGCGCCGTTCGGCGATCGGCTTCTCCGGGAAGGCGATGGCGAGGTTGATCATCGCCGTTCGCCGCTGCGGGCGGGCGAGCACGTAGGCGAGGTCGCCGAGGCGCTCGCCGAGGCGAAACGCCGTGGGGAAGGAGAGCCGCCGGATCAGCTCGACCGGAACGCGGAAGCCGAGAAACTCGAGCCTCGATGCGAGCGCTGACTGCGGGCGGGGCAAGCGGCCCGTTTAGCGTCGATCCGCGAGGCGCGCAACCGCGCGCACGGGGCCGCGCGGCGGCCGCTGCGCGGCCCGCGGCGACGCCGCCACGGTCAGAAGATGATCGAGATCAGTCCGCCGACCAGCTTGAACGGCAGGGCGAGGACGAAGCCGACCGCTTTGACCGTGCCGCTGAGGATTCCGAAGTGCGGGCCGCTGCCGTCGGTGCTCTCGGTGGTGGTGGTCTCGCTCCGCACCGTGCCGCCGTCGCCGGACTGGTCGATGGTGCGGGTCGTGGTGGTGGTGTGGCTCGAACAGCCGATCGTCGCGGTGCCGGCGCCGAGGGCGAGCATCAAGGCGAGCAGTACGGTGGCGATCTGACGCATCGGGGTCCTCCCGGACGGATTCGAAATTGTCGGAGATCGGCGCGCGGCGCAACCCGATTTCTCGCGGTCATCCCTTCGGCGCGGGCGCCGGAGCGGGCTTCCGCGACAGACGCCAGGCCCGCGCCTCGGGCCGCCAGAGGCCGCCCGAGCTGAACGCCGCCCAGCCCCAGCGCAGCCACGAGAGCAACGCCCGGGCGATCCACGTCGCCCAGCCGAGCATCGCCAGGCGATAGACGAACAGCGGCACCGAGACCACCCACGGACGCGGCAGCTCGCTGCCCGCCCGATCGTGGTACCAGCGCAGCAGTTGGGCGGTCGAGCCGTTGCCGGAGATCTGCATCTCGGGAAGGCCGAGCAGGCCCCGCTCGATCGACAGGAACAGGCCGCCGAGCGCCAGCGCCGTCCACAGCGCGAGCACGACTTGAACGAGGTTGAAGCGGTTGTCGCTCTGCTCGGCGCCGTGCTCCCGCCGCCAGCCGAGCGCGAGCAGCCAGCCCGCGACGATCAGCGACACCCAGATCGGAGCTTGCGTGAGGCCGACGCCGAGCAGGAACCACTGTCCCGCGCCGAGCGGCGTCGAGCGCACCCGGGCGAGCGCCAGCGACGCCAGCAGCACCACGCAGAGCAGCGGCCAGAAGAGCACCGCCGGCCCCAGCCGCCCGCCGCCCGCCGCCAGCGTCCAGCGATCGGCGGGCATGCGGACGGCGGTGTCGGCGTTGACGCTCGCCACGCCCATGCCGAACTCGGGGGCACGTAGGCGGCTGCCGATGCCCTCGGGCGAGCGCCACACCAGAGCGATGGTTTGCGCGCCGGGCACGATCGGCACGGTCACCGAGCGCTTCTCCTGGCGGATCGGCTGCGGCGCGCCGTTGATCGCCACCGACTGCAGCTCGGCGTGGTCGGGCAGCGTGAAGCGGTGCTGCCCGCCGCGCGAGCTGCGGATCTCGATCGAGAGCGTGACGTCCGAGGCGCGCAGCCCCGGGCTCATCTCCAGAGCGCTGTGATCGATCGTCAGCGTCTGTCCGGGGAAGCCCTCGGGGCGGCTGACCGCCAGCGTCACGCGCTCGCCCGGCCAGGGACGCCACACCCGCGCGCGCCGCTGCGGCTCGGGGGGCAGGTGGATCGGTGGGATGCCGCTCGGCTCGACGTGCCACAGCGCGCTCGCATCGACCCGCCACACCTCGGCCCACGGCTGCGACGGCGCCGCCGCCAGCTCGATCGACGCCGCCTCCTTGAGGATCGAGCGCCAGCGCACTTCGCCGACGCCCGGCGCCAGCACGACGACCGCCTTGCCGTTTTCCACGCGAACGTTCGCGTCGGTCACCGACTCGCCGGCCAGCAGCGGCACCGCGACGCCGAACGAGGTGCCGAGCGGGGTCAAGCGCACGATCGCGTTGTCGATCTCCCAGGAGAGGCCGAGACGCAGCTCGCGCTCGAGCCGAGCGAACGGCGGCAGCTCGCCGGGCTCGAGCGCCGGCGCGCCGGCCTCGGCGCGGCGCTCGCGCGCGAGATGGAGACTGTCTTCGGCGAGACCGTCCTCGCGCAGGCCGGCGAGGCTCCATCCCGTGACCTGCGCCTCCACGCGGTGGGGCTTCAGCGGCAGCGGCAGATCGACCGCGTCGAGCGGCGGCAGCGCGCCCTCGAGCACGATCTGATGCTGGCCGGTGGCAACGGCGAGCCAGAGCACGCCGCTCTCGTCGCGCGCCAGCGCCTCGGCGGGCTCGGCGTCGACGATCACCCGGGCCGCCGACCAGCTGCGCGCTCCGCCGGGCAACGGCACCGCGGTATCGGCGGCGGCGTCGATCTCGACGCGCAGCACGAGCGCGCTCGGGGTCGCCTCGAGGCGCAGCCGCGGGCTCGCGGCGCAGTTCGGGAAACACTGCGGACGCTCGAGCAGACGCTGCTCGAGATCCTTCAGCAGCTCGGCCGGCGGGAAGTCCGCGCCGAGCACGGGCGCCGCGCGGAGCGCCAGAGCGAGCGCGAGCACCGCCGCGGCCGCCCGGGCGGGGATCCTCGGCCAGGCGGCGAACGCGCCGCCGAGGCTCCTCAGCAGCACCACCGCGAGCAGCGCGACGCGCAGCAGCGCGAGCACGAGGTTCGCCGCCGGCGACAGCAGCAGCAGGCGGATCTGCTGGCCGTGCTCGACGGGGCCGCGCCAGCCGAGCGAGATCGTTCGCCATCGCCAGCGCGGCAGGCCGGGACCGGTGGAGACCATCGCCTGCTCGTCGTAGGCGCGAAGCTCCTCGATCTCCGACTTGTATCGCTCGAGCGCGCCGCCGCCGACCCGGCCGCCCTTGCGCAGCATCGCCAGCGGCGCTTGCTGTGCCTTCATCCCCTCGGGCGGGACCGCCGGCGCGGCGAGGTCGCCGCGCGCCGGCGCCACACCCGCGAGGCCCGCTTCGGCGCGCCGCGCGACCGGCCGCGGAATCTCCAGTCCCGGATACAGGCCGCCGCGGATCTCGCGCGCCATGAACGGGACCGAGACCATCACCAGGGCGGCGAGCACGGCCACGCGGTAGACGCGCACCCAGCGCAGCAGCCGCCCGGCGGGCAGCGCCGGAATCAGCGCCTCCGCGGCGAGCAGCGCGAGCCACAGCCCGCGCGGAGCGGCCGGCTCCAGATAGATGAGCACGAGCATGGCGAGAACCGCCGCCCCCCAGGCTAGGCCCCAGATCCGGGCCGCGGCCATGACGGTCAGCATCACCAGGAACAGATCGAGCAAGGTCCAGTCGATGATCCACGTCGAGGACACGTCGTCGACGCCCGAGGCATGCAGCAGCCGCCAGCCCGGCGGCAGGTTGAGCTCGCCCGAGACCCGCTGGAAGTCGTGACTCCAGCCCACCGCCGGCACCCGCGAGACGGCCGCGTCGAGACGGCTGTCGGCCTGCATCTGCAGCTGCCCCTGGCGGATCTCCACGCCCGCCACGGCGGGGTCCGTGCGGCGGGTGATCAGCTGATCGCGGCCGCCGACCGCCACCCGGCCGAGCGTCATGGGCGGCGGCATCTCGAGCCGCCAGCTCTGGCCTACGCTGCCCGTGAGGTCGTCCCTCGTCGTGAAGCCACCGCCGTCGAAGTCGAGCCACCACGTGCGTCGCAGGGTCAGCTGGTCGGGAGCGGGCTCGCTGTCGCCGCGCCGCTTCTCGACGAGCTTCATGACGCTGCCCAGCTTCATCAGGTAGGCGGGGAACTGGCGCCACTCCGCGGGCAGCTGGGTCTGCTGCGGGTCGATCACCGGCACCCCCTCGACCGAGACCAGGCGCAGCGAATGGCGCGCCTCGAACACCCACACCTCCTCGCGCGCCCACGGTCCCTCGATCGCGGGCAGGGCGAGCGCCGTCACCGGGCCCGGACGGCGGGCGCGCAGCGAGAGCGTCCAGGCGCCGGCGCGCACCTGCACGCGCAAGCGGCCGTCGGGCTCGACGCGCGCCGGCAGCGGGCTGTCGAGGGCCATCGGTACGAATTCCTCGGGAAGCGCGCGCGCGAGCAGCACCTCGCGGCTCTTGCCCGATACCTGCAGCTCGACGCGCGTGGCGACCTCGAGCGGGATCTCGTCGGTCACGTGCCGATCGACGCGAACGTCGAGCCTGGACTCTTCCGCGATGTCCCTCGCGCGGCTCTTCAACCACAGCTGCCCGAGCGGATCGCGCTTGGGGAACGGCACCGTCCGGCCGTCGAGCGTCAGCGCGACCAGGCCGGTCTCGGCGGGGATGGGCAGCAGCTCCGGGAGCTGGTCCCAGGCGAACGCGGCCGCGACCTCGTGCTTGCCCTTGCCGAGCCGCACCGCCGGCGCGCCGTCGCGCAGCACCACCGTCGCCGGCTTGCCGTCGACCCGCACGTCCTGCGGCCAGCGCAGGGCGTCGCCGGGAAGCGCCACCCAGTCCTCGCGATCGATGCGCCACTGCTGGGCGAGCCGGCCGCTCTTCTCGTCGAGCTCGAGCACCAGGCGGGAGGGCCAGGCGCAGCGGCGCCGATCGCCCGCCCCCTGCAGGAACGGGCATTGTTCCTCCTCGTGGCCGCGCAGCACCCAGTCGATCCAGGGGCGCAGCGGTTCGGGCACCTGCTCGCGCGGCAGCGGTCCGGCCGGCGTCGAGGTCGCGTACCCGAGAGTCGCGAGCAGGAGCACTGCGAGGCCTCGACGCTTCATCTTCCACCTCCGTGCGCAGCCGACGCGCAGTAGCGGACGCGCCTGCCCTCAGATAACACGGACGGGTCGGGCGTCCGCAAACGGAGGTCGTCATGCTGCTCGAAGGAAAGGTCGTGCTCATCACCGGCGCCGCGCGCGGCATCGGCCGGGCGGTGGCGACGGTGATGGCGGAAGAGGGCGCTGCGGTCGGCCTCGCCGACCGCGCTCCGGAAGTCGAGGCCACCGCGGCGGCGATCGCCGCGCTCGGCCGGCCGGCGGCCGCGTCGGTGTTCGACGTCGCCGATCCGGCGGCGGTCGAGAGGGGCGTCGGCGAGATCCGCCGTCGCCTCGGCGACGTCCAGGTGCTGGTCAACAACGCCGGCATCGTCAACAACATCGCGCCGATTCCGCGCATGACCCACGACGCCTGGGAGCGCGAGATCAGCGTCAACCTGACCGGCGCGTTCAACCTCATCCAGGCGGTGGTCGGGCCGATGATCGAGAGGAAATGGGGGCGCATCATCAACGTCTCCTCGGTGGCGGCCACCGGCGGGCTGCACAACCAGGCGGCGTACGCGGCGAGCAAGGCGGGCCTCATCGGGCTCACCCAGACGGCGACGCTCGAGCTCGCGCGGCACGGTATCACCTGCAACGCGGTTCTCCCCGGCCTGATCGGCACCGAGAACGTCCAGCAGATGCCGCAGGAGATCCGCGAAGCGGCGGTGGCGACCGTGCCGGCGCACCGACTCGGCGAGACCCGCGAGATCGCCTACCTGATCGCGTTTCTGGCCTCGGAGCGCGCCGCGTTCATCAACGGCGCGGCGATCCCGATCGACGGCGGCTTCGGCTTGAACACGCTGTCGCTCGGCAGCCGCAAGGAGGTCGCCGCGGCGACGCGCCCCCAGCGCTGAGCCCGCGGCTCATGCGGTCCCGCTATCGCGGGGCCGCCCGCTTGACAATCCGATGCCTCCTCCCACGTCGGGGACGACGCGGCGCCCGGCCGGGGCTCCTCGTGCTCCCCCGGGCCGGCGGAACGTTCCTCTTGACCGGCGAAGGATTCCCAGATTGAGGAGAGCGCCATGAGCTACGAATTCTTCGAGATCGACAAGCACGGGCAAACCGCCACCCTGTGGCTGAACCGCCCCGAGAAGCGCAACGCCATGGGCCCGGCGTTCTGGAACGAGCTGCCGCGAGTGATGAGCGCGCTCGACGGCGACCCCGAGGTGCGGGCGGTGGTGATCGCCGGCCGGGGAAGGGACTTCACGGTCGGCCTCGACCTGAAGGCGATGAGCGGCACGCTGTTCGCGGCGCAGCCGAGCGGGCGGTTCGCGCTGATCGACGAGATCTCGCGGCTGCAGCGCTCGATCACCTCGGTGGCCGAGTGCCGCAAGCCGGTGATCGCCGCGGTGCACGGCTACTGCCTCGGCGGCGGCATCGACCTCATCACCGCGTGCGACATCCGCTACGCGTCGCGCGATACGATCTTCTCGATCCGCGAGACCAAGATCGCCATCGTCGCCGACGTCGGCACGCTGCAGCGCCTGCCGGCGATCATCGGCAAGGGGCACGTCGCCGAGCTCGCCTACAGCGGCGACGACATCGGCGCCGAGCGCGCCGAGGCGATCCACCTGGTCAACCGGGTCTACGCCGATGCCGGCGCGACGCTGGCCGCTGCCCGCGACCTCGCCGGGCGGATCGCCGCGAACTCCCCGCTGGCGGTGGTGGGTACCAAGCGAGTGCTCGAGTACGGCGAGGGCAAGAGCGTCGAGGACGGCCTGCAGTACGTCGCCACCTGGAACTCCGCGTTCTTGAACAGCGACGATCTGCGGGAGGCGATGGCGGCGTTCCTCGAGAAGCGAAAGCCGAACTTCACGGGACGCTGAGCCGCCGGACCGACGGCGGCGGCGAGAGCCGGCATGAATCTCCACCTCGGCGAGACCGTCCGGATCTTCCTGAAGACGCTGCCCTTCGTGATCGTCCGGGCAGGCATCTACTCGGCCTTCGGCCTGGCCGCGCTGGCGTACGCCGGCGCGGTTCTCGGCCTGGCGGCGCTGTTCGCGAAGGTCGGCGGCGGCGCCGGAGGCCTGATGGCCCTCGTGGTCGTCGTCCTCGGGCTCGGCGGCGGCTGGGGACTGGTCGGCCTCGCGCGCAGCTGGCTGCTGCACGTGGTGAAGGTCGGGCACGTCGCGGTCGCGACGGCCTACCTGACCGCGGGCGAGCTGCCCGCCGGAGAGAGCCAGTACGACGTCGGCAAGCGGCTGGTGCTCGAGCAGTTCGTCGACGTGAACCTGCTGTTCGTGCTCGACGGCCTCGTCAAGGGCTCGACGCGCGCCGTCAACCGGCAGATCGAGAACGTCTCCGCCTGGATCCCGATCCCGGGGATCGAGGGCCTCGCGCAATGGGCCCAGCG
Organism: Deltaproteobacteria bacterium; assembly: GCA_016189835.1. GTDB lineage: Bacteria > Desulfobacterota > Binatia > JACPRU01 > JACPRU01 > JACPRU01. The sequence goes on from JACPRU010000071.1 coordinate 11,402, forward strand.
CGTCGTCGCCGCGGCGATGAATTTCGTCGACGAGACCGTGCTCAGCTACTCGCTCCATAAGAAGCAGAAGAACGTTTGGCAGAGCGCGCTGGAGGGCGTCGTGCTCTACGCGCAGAGCTACCAGCACGTGCTCGCCAACGCGGTGGTGATGGCGATCGCCGGATGGGCGAGCTTCGGCGTGATCGTGCTCGCTCTGGGAATCTTCTTCTGGCCGATCTCCTACTCACTCGGCGCCGGGCACGGAACGCTGCAGTCGGTGGTCTTCCTGTTGCCGTTCCTGTTCGGCTACGTGCTGAAGCTCTCGATCGTCAATCCGTTCGTGATGATCTCGGTGCTCGTCACCTTCTACAAGCACGCGCTCGGACAGCCGATCAGCGCCGAGTGGCAAGCGCGGATCGAGCGGGCTTCGGACAAGTTCCGGGAACTGCAGCAGAGGGCGCGGGACTTCGTGGCGCAGCCGCCGGGCGCCGCGGCCGACGATTCGTTGCGCCCCGCGCCCCCTCCGGCGTAAGATGGGAGCCCGCCGTGAGGTCGCACCCCATGCTGAAGACGCCGCTGTGCACCGAGCTGGGAATCGAGCTGCCGATCTTCAACGCGGGCATGGGAGGCGGGATCGCCGGCGCGGAGCTCGCCGCGGCGGTCTGCGACGCGGGCGGCCTCGGCGTGCTCGGCATGGGAGCGGTGCCGGCGCCGGTCATCCGCGAGCAGATCCGCCGCTTGCGCTCGCTTACCACCAGGCCCTTCGGCGTCAACGTCATTCTCGCGCTTCTCGAGGAGGGACAGATCGAAGCCTGCCTCGACGAGCACGTCCCCGTGCTGATCCTGTTCTGGGGGGACGTCCGGCCGTTCGTCGACCGCGCGCACCGCGCCGGCACGAAGATCATCCCGCAATGCGGCTCGGTCGAGGAGGCGAAGGCGGCGGCCGCCGCCGGCGTCGACGCGGTGATGATCCAGGGCGTGGAGGCCGGCGGGCACGTCAAGGGTACGGTCGCGCTGTCGATCGCGCTGCCGGCGGTGGTCGAGGCGGTGAGGCCGCTGCCGGTGATCGCCGCCGGCGGCGTGGCCGACGGGCCGAGCCTCGCGGCGGCGCTGGCGGCGGGCGCGCAGGCCGCCTCGATCGGCACGCGGTTCCTCTGCAGCCGCGAAGCCGACGCCGCCCGCGCGTACAAGGAGCGCCTGGTCCGTGCCGGGGCGGAGGACACGGTGCACACGTTGCTCTTCGACGTCGGCTGGCCGAACGCCGCGCACCGCGTGTTGCGCAACAGGGCTTACACGGAGTGGGAGGCGGCCGGCTCGCCGCCGAGCGGCCGGCGCCCCGGCGAGGGCGTGGCGTTCGGGCGGATGTCGTTCGGCGCAACGTCGGTCGAGATTCCACGCTACAGCGTCCTCCCGCCGCTCTCGGCCTTCGAGGGCGACGTCGAGTACGCGGCGCTCTATGCCGGCCAGTCGTGCGCGCTGGTGAACGACGTGAAGCCCGCCGCCGAGATCGTCCGCGACCTGGCGATGGGCGCCGAGGCGGCGCTCGCGCTGCGAGCGCGGGCGTGATCGGGGCGCCGCTTCGCGCCTAGGGGTCCGCGGCGGGAGCGAACAGCCCGAGCTGCGCTCCGCCCGGACGGCGAAACGCCGCGCTCCGCTCGCGGTCCGCTCGACCGTGGCGGCGCCCGGGCCCCCCTTTCCTTCGCCGTCCGTCCTCTCTAATACCACGGCAGGCCGCGCCGGCGGCGGCCGCAAAAGCCCGCCGGCTGGCTCGGGAGGCGTCGTGAAGAATCTGTTCTCGGTGGAAGGGAAAGTCGCCGTCGTCACCGGTGGATCGCGCGGCATCGGCGAGATGATCGCCCGCGGCCTGGTCGAGGCGGGAGCCAAGGTGTACATCTCGTCGCGCCGGCAGGACGCCTGCGAGCGGCTCGCCGCCGAGCTGTCGAGCGCGGGGGTCTGCATGCCGATCGCCGCCGATCTCGCCACCGAGGCGGGCGCCAAGTGGCTGGCGGGCGAGATCGCCGCGCGCGAGCCCGAGCTGCACGTGCTGGTCAACAACGCCGGCGCGAACTGGGGGGCGCCGTACGCGGAGTTTCCCGACTCGGCGTGGGACAAGGTGCTGGCGCTCAACGTGAAAGCCGTGTTCCATCTCACCCGCGAGCTGACGCCGCTGCTCGAGAGAGGGGCGAAGCCGGGCGATCCGGCGCGGGTAATCAACATCGGCTCGATGGACGGCCTGCGCGTGCCGCCGCTCGAGACCTACGCGTACTCGGCGAGCAAGGCGGCCGTGCACCACCTGACGCGCTCGCTCGCCTGTCGGCTCGGGCCGAAGATCACCGTCAACGCCATCGCGCCGGGCCCCTTCGAGAGCAAGATGACGGCCGAGATGCTGCGCGGGTCGCGGGACGCGATCATCGCCAGATGCCCGCTGCACCGCATCGGCGAGCTGGAGGACATGGCCGGCGCGGTGATCTACCTGTCGTCGCGGGCGGGCGCCTACCTGACCGGCGCGGTCATCACGGTCGACGGCGGTCTGACGGTCTGCCCGTGAAAAGGGGTCGGGAGTCTTTTCCCGTTCACGGGAAAAGACTCCCGACCCCTTTTCATGGGCTCAAAAGAGCGGCGTGTCCCAGCGGTCGCGGAACGTGACCTTCTCGACGGGCTTGCGCGACAGCGGGCCGTGGCCGCGTCCCTCGGGGTAGCCGATCGGCACGTACGCCGCGGTCGCCCAGTCGCCCGGGATCGCCAGCAGCTCGCGCACCTTCGGTTCCGACATGCAGAGCAGCGTGGTCAGCGTGGCGCCGAGACCGAACGCCCGGCAGGCGAGCAGCAGGTTCTGCACGGCGGGGTAGATCGAGCCGCCGCCGACCACCGAGGGCCGGTCGAGCTTGGCGTCGGTGATCGCCAGGTCGGGCAGGTGAACGCAGACGACGACGATCACCGGCGCCTCGTGGATGCGCTCGGCGAGGTGCCGCGCGGTGTCGTAGTTGCGCGTCATTCTCGAGCGTTCGGGTTCGGGGAGCGTGGCGAGCGTGGGGCGATGCGCGCTCTCGTAGGCCGTCCAGTGTGGCAGGTAGAGATCCCGAAGCCGACGCTTCGTCTGCGGGTCCTTGACGACCATGAACCGCCAGCCCTGGCGGTTGCCGCCGCTCGGTGCCCAGGTGGCGGCGGTCAAGATCCTGCGGAGCACGTCGTCGGGGATCGGGTCCTGGCGCAGCCGCCGCACGGAGGACAGCGTGCTCATCGCCTCGAACAGATCGATGCCGGCGTTTTCCATGGATCGTCTTTACGGCGGTCGCGGCGATTCGACAAGGAGAATTCACCGCGGACGGCACGCGGCGCGCGCTACGACAGCTCGATCGGGTCTCCGACGCGCACCGCTCCGCTCTCGAGCACCGAGGCGTAGACGCCGACGTTCTGCGCGCTCGCCCGGACGATCGTCCGCAGCACCGACGGGTCCTTGGGGAGATCGTCCTGCGGCTGGGTGGTCATCGAACAGCGCACCACCGGGATCTCGAGCTTGATTCGCGCCTCGCCGACCCGCGCCTCGCGCCCGCACCAGGCGAGCTCGGCCTTCCCCGACTGTCCCGGCTCGGCGGCGATCAGCAGGTTGGGACGGAAGCGGCGCCGGTCGAAGCGCGCCCCCGGGTTGGTGCGCGCGAGGTCGTCGAGCCACGCGTCGGTCAGCAGGTGCAGCGGAAACGCGTCGAAGTAGGTTCCTCGGGGCGACGTGAACTCGATCAGCTCGCGGGGAAAGGCCGTGAGGTCGGGCAGCGGCTCGTCGGGCAGCCTGCCGAACATCTCGCGCAACACGCGGTCGAGCGCGGCGGGGTCGCCGGGCAGCCGCCGGCGGTAGTGCTCGAGATCGTCGGGCGGCCGGATCGGCCACAGCGTGACCGGTGCGCCGAGCAGCGCCGACAGCCGCCGGGAGGTCTCGGGGTCGTCGCTGTAGACCCGCGTGCCGTCGGGCAGCGTGATTTCGGCCGTCGGCGTCGCGCCGTCCCCCGGCTCGTCGACGTAGCGGGCCTTGCAGCGCAGCAGGGCGGGGAACTTCTTGCCGCCGCGGATCTCGCGGGCTTCCTCGTCGCGCAGCGCCCAGCCGCGGTCGCCGGGAATGCCGCGCTCCGTCACCCGGCAATCCGGCAGCCGGCCGCCCGCCATGGACTTCACCGGGTAGCGCCAGATCTCGGTAACTCGGCCGACGATCATGGCACATCCCTAACGCCAACGGGCGGCGCACCGCAAACGGCCGGGCATAGTCGTTCCACGCCCGCCGCCGATCCCTCGTGACAGCGCCGCCGCGGCTTTGCCCACCGCGGGGTCTGTCCACCGCGGGGTCTGTCCACCGCGGGGTCTTGCCGCAGTCGAGCGCCGGGGCCTATGAACGAAGAGATGGACTCTTCGCCGTCGCCGCCGAGCGGCGCCATCCTCGCCGCGGGCTCGGCTCGCCGCATGCGAGCCGACAAGCTGCTGCTCGACCTCGCGGGCACGCCGATCGTGCGCCGCATCGCCGAGCAGGCGCTCGCCGCCGAGCTCGGCGAGCTGCTGGTGATCGTGCGTGCGGAGAACTCCGCGGCGGTCGCCGCCGCGCTCCGGCCGCTCGCGGTGAGGATCGTGGCGAACGCGCGGGCCGAGCAGGGCATGGGCACGTCGATCGCGCTCGCCGCCGCCTCGCTGCGGCCGCAGGCCGAGGCGCTGCTGCTGCTCCAGGGAGACCAGCCGCTGGTCGGCCGCGACATGCTCGAGGCGCTGGTCGCCAGGTGGCGCAGCGGCGCCGGCGCGTTCGTCGCCTCGCGCTTCGGCGATCTCGTGACCACGCCGGTGCTGTTCGCCCGCGAGCTGTTCGCCGAGCTGCGCGCGCTCGACGGCGACCGGGGCGCGAAGGCGGTCCTCGAGCGTCACCGCGAGCGCGGCGCGGTGATCGATTTTCCAGCGTGGCGCGGCGCCGACGTCGACACGCCGGAGGACTATCGCCGCGTCCGCGGCCTCGCCGGCTCGGCCGGCGAGCCGCGCGGATCGTGAGCGCGCGCCGACGCGACGACGGCGGCCATCGCGGAGCAGCTCTTCATCGGCCGAGCGACGGTGAAAAACCACATTCAGAACACTCGGCGGCTCGAGGATCACCCGGGCGGCTTCACGTCCGCCTTCGGCCGCCGGCATCGTGTACGTCCCTACGAGGATTTGAACCTCGGTTTCCACCGCGAGAGATCCAGGTCGCGCGAGCCTCCGATGCGGACTGTGGAAGCGGCGTCTTCCGAAGACCGTAAGGTGGCGTCCTTGGCCATCTAGACGATAGGGACAGTGGCGGCATCAGGTCATCGCGGCCTCTGCATGCAGGTCACGTGCCACACCCGACGGGTGTGCGGGCCGCGCGGAACGATACTTGCTTTTCCCTGGTTGGAGTCCGCTGAATCATGAACACCCCCCACCGTGCAGCCGTTGCCGGCGTGCCGGCCGCCTCTGCCGGCGCCCACCAGGCAGGCACGGGTATCCGTCAGACGTCCTCGCATGATCCGACGGCAGGCGAGGCCCTGGCCGGGAAAGACACACTCGCCTATGCTTCCTTTCGAGTCGCCGGCAAGGTGCGGCCAGGCTCGGTGCGATACATGACGAAGGCTCCGCAGGTGGATTTGGCGATCGCTGCCCCCGACCATCCGGGGGGCTCGCCGTCATGAGCCCGAAGAACGAGGTGCTGGAGATTCGCTGCGGCGACGAGAGCATACGCTTCTCCCCGCAGTTGCTCGACAAATACAACGTGGCCGGGCCGCGCTATACGAGCTACCCCACCGCCCCGGAGTGGCGCAAAGATTTCGGCCCGGCCGAGATGCGTGCCGCGCTCGAGCAGTCCAACCGCGAGGCGCGCCCGCGGCCGCTCTCGCTGTACATGCATCTGCCGTTCTGCGAGCACCTCTGCCTCTACTGCGGCTGCAACACGGTCATCAGCCGCGACCACGCCGTGGCGATCCCCTACCTCGCGGACCTCGAGCGAGAGATCGAGCGGTTCGCGGAGCGGCTCGATCCGGCGCGAGCGGTCGAGCAGTTTCACTGGGGAGGCGGCACGCCGACGTATCTGTCCCCGCAGCAGATGGAGGATCTCTTCGGCGCGGCGCGCCGTCGGTTCCGCTTCGCCCCGAACGCGGAGATCGGCGTCGAGGTCGATCCGCGCGTCACCACCGCCGAGCACGTCTCGCGGCTGCGGCGTCTCGGCTTCAACCGCCTTTCGCTGGGGGTCCAGGACTTCGATCCGCTGGTGCAGCAGACGGTCCACCGGATCCAGCCCTTCGAAGCGACGAGCGAGCTGTTCCGCCAGAGCCGCGCCGAAGGCTTCGAGTCGATCAACGTCGACCTCATCTACGGCCTGCCGCATCAAACGGTGGACTCGTTCACGCGGACGCTCGGCCGCGTGATCGAGATGAATCCCGACCGCATCGCGATGTACAGCTACGCGCACGTTCCCTGGCTGAAGAAGCAGCAGGCGGCCTTCGCGCGCTTCATCCCGGAGGGGAGGGCGAAATTCGAGCTGTTCGCGGCCGGGCTCCGGCAGCTGACCGCCGCCGGCTATCGCTTCATCGGCTTCGACCACTTCGCGCGTCCGACCGACGAGCTGTGCGTCGCCCAGGAGGAGCGCACGCTGGCGCGCAACTTCCAGGGGTACACGACGCATTCCGGGTGCGACCTGCTCGGCCTCGGCGTGAGCGCGATCAGCGGCATCGGCCGCGTGTACGCCCAGAACTTCCGCGATCTGCCCTCGTACGCGCGGCGGATCGGCGGCGGCGACCTCGCGACCATGCGCGGCATCCGGCTGACCGAAGACGACGTCCTGCGCCGCGAGGTGATCGTGCGCGTCCTCTGCCACGGCCGCTTGCGAACGCAGGAGATCGAGAGTGAATTCGGGATCGACTTCGAGGACTATTTCGCCGCAGAGCGGTCGCGGATCGAGGACCTGGAGCGGGACGGTCTGATCGAGCTGCGTGCGGGCGAGATTTCCGTCACGCTGCTCGGACGGATCTTCCTGCGCGTCGTCGGCATGGTGTTCGACGCCTACCTCCAGCGTGGCGAGGGCGACCGCCCGGTCTTCTCGAAGACCGTATAGGAAGGAACCTCGGCTGGGCTCCCATGATCGCCCCGCTGCCGTCCCGTCGGATCGTGCCGAGGACGGCCGTGCACCAGGCGAGCGACGGCGCGCCATCAAACCGCCGGCCTCGCCGATCATCCTGGCTGCGGCCGCCGTCGTGCAATCCTGCCTCGGGCAGCCGGGAACCTCGCCCGCGCGCCGAGAACCGGCGGCGGTCGAGAGACCGGTCGCGCCCGGCTCGCCGGCCGGCGAGCCGCGGCCCGAGCCGCAGGAAGAGGTCCTGCTCCGCAACGTCCGCCAGCTGACGTTCGCCGGCCGCCGCTCGGGGGAAGGCTACTTCAGCGGCGACGGCGCGCGTCTCGTCTTCCAGAGCGAGCGGGAGCCGGACAATCCCTTCTACCAGATCTATCTCCTCGATCTGCGGAGCGGAGAGAGCCGCCGCGTGTCCCCGGGGAAGGGCAAGACGACCTGCGGGTGGATCCACCCCGGCGGGGAGCGGCTGCTCTTCGCCTCCACCCATCTCGATCGGCGCGCGCGGGCGAAGCAGGTAGAGGAGCTCGAGCGGCGGCGCGTCTACACGGCGAAGCGACGCTACCAGTGGGACTTCGACGAGCAGTTCGAGATCTTCGCCGCCGACCTCGGCGGCAAGCGCCTGGAGAACCTGACGCGAACGCGCGGTTACGACGCGGAGGGGAGCTGGTCGCCGGACGGAACGGCGATCGTCTTCGCCTCCAATCGCGAAGTCTACCGCCGCGCGCTCGAGCCGGAGGAGAAGCGGATCCTCGAGCACGATCCCGCGTACTTCGTCGATCTCTACCGGATGAAGACGGACGGCAGCGAGATCCGCCGGCTGACCACCGCGCCCGGATACGACGGAGGCCCGTTCTTCAGCGCCGACGGCCGGAAGATCTGCTGGCGGCGCTTCTCCACCGACGGCCGTAGCGCGGAAATCTTCGTCATGAACGCCGACGGCGGCGAAGAGCGTCAGGTGACTCGCCTCGGACGGACGTCGTGGGCGCCGTTCTTCCACCCCTCGGGGGCGTACCTCGTCTTCACGTCGAGCCTGCCCGATTCGCACGACTTCGAGCTGTTCCTCGTCGACTCCGAGGGGCGGCGCGACCCCGTGCGCGTGACGCGGAAGGAAGGCTTCGACGGCCTGCCCGCGTTCTCGCCCGACGGCGCCTCTCTGTCCTGGACGAGCAGCCGCGGCGGCGGCGAGGGCCCGCAGATCTTTCTCGCCGACTGGAATGACGGCGCGGCGCGCCGCCTGCTCGGCCTCGAGCCGGGCGCGCCCGCGCTCCCGCCAACCGAGCCGGCGGGCGCGCGCGGCGCGGCCCGGACGGTGGTGGAGGACCTCCGGCGCGAGGTGACGGAGCTCGCTTCCGAGCGCATGGAGGGAAGGCTCGCCGGCAGCGAGGGCGGGCTGCGGGCCGCCGAGTACGTCGGCGCGCTCCTCCAGTCGATCGGGCTCGAGCCGGCGGGCGACGGCGGGACGTTCTTTCAGTCCTTCGAGTTCACCAGCGGTGTGTCGCTCGGGCCGACGAACCGCCTGGCCTTTCGAGGACCCGGCGGAGAAGCCGGCTCCGCCGCCCTCGACCGAGACTGGCGCCCGCTCGCTTTCTCCGCGACGGGCCGGTTCGGGCCCGCCGGCGTGGTCTTCGCGGGTTACGGGCTCGCGGCGCCCGCGCTTGGCGACGTCGCCGCCTACGATTCGTTCGCCGGCCTCGACGTCGAAGGCAAGTGGGTGATCGTCTTCCGCTACTTTCCGGAGGGGGTTTCGCCCGAGGCCCGACGTCACCTCGCTCCGCATGCCGACCTTCGCTTCAAGGCCATCCTGGCGCGCGAGCGAAAGGCGCGCGGGGTGCTGGTCGCGAGCGGCCCGAACGCACGGGTCAAGAGCCAGCTCGTGCCGCTTTCCTTCGACGCCGCCCTGGCGGGCTCGGGCCTGCCGGTGATCTCGCTCTCGGACGAGGTCGCCGCGAAGCTGCTCGAACCGTCGGGGAAGTCGGTGAAGGAGCTGCAGGATGCCCTCGACCGGGGCGAGCCGCTGCGCGGCTTCGCCGTTCCGGGCGTCGAGGTCGAGGCCGAGATCGGCATCGTCCCGCAGCAGCGCACCGGGCGCAACGTCCTCGCTCGCCTCCCCGCCGGGAAAGGCGTCACCGCCGAAGCCGTCGTCGTCGGCGCCCACGTCGATCATCTCGGGCGCGGCAACGTCGCCAACTCGCTCGCGCGCGACGACGAGAAGGGGGGCATCCACTACGGGGCGGACGACAACGCCTCGGGGGTGGCGGGTCTGGTTAGGATCGCCCGATCGCTCGCCGAGGAGCGGGCGGCGAGTCGGCTGCGACCGCGTCGCGACGTTCTGTTCGCCGGCTGGTCCGGGGAGGAGCTCGGCTTGCTCGGCTCGAGCCATTTCACGCGAGCGCGGAAGCACGGGCAGAAGATCGTCGCCTACCTCAACCTGGACATGATCGGCCGCTTGCGCGAGCGCCTCATCCTGCAAGGGGTGGCCTCGAGCGCGGCCTGGCCCGCAGAGATCGAGCGCGCCGGCGCGCCGGTCGGACTGCCGATCCTCCTCCAGGACGATACCTACGTGCCGACCGACGCGACCAGCTTCTACGTGCGGGGCGTACCCTTTCTCAGCGCCTTCACCGGCGGCCATGAGGACTACCACACCCCGCGCGACACCGCCGATCGGATCGACTACGAGGGAATCGAGCAGGTCTCCCGCCTGATGCTCGGCTTGACGCGCGCCCTGGCGCAGACGAGTCGGCTTCCGGGCTACCGAAAGATCGGCAAACCCGCGCGCTCCGAGCGGGGGAACCTGCGCGCCTACCTGGGAACCATTCCCGACTATGCGCAGACCGCCGTTGCCGGCGTGCTCCTGGCCGGCGTGGCCGCCGGTGGACCCGCGGAGCGCGCCGGTCTTCGCGCCGGCGACGTGATCGTCGAGCTGGCCGGCCGCCGCATCGACAACATCTACGACTACACTTACGGGCTCGGCTCCGTGAGGATCGGCGAGGCGGTCGCGATCCACGTGCTCCGCGAGGGAAAGCGGTTCGAGCGGACGATCGTGCCGGAATCGCGGGAATAGCCTCCGGGGCGCCGGAAGTTTCCATCGCCGCGGACATCGGCTATGGGCTGGCGACCATGGCGCCGCCCGTCATCGAAGCGATCCGTCTCGGTCGCGGCTTCGGCTCCGTGCGGGCGCTCGGCGCGCTCGACCTGGTGGTCCGCGCCGGCGACAGCCTGGCGATCTTCGGCCCGAACGGCGCCGGCAAGACCACTCTTCTCAAGCTCCTCGCCACCGTGCTCGCGCCGACCGACGGGACGCTGCGGCTGTTCGGCGAGCCGGAGCTGCGGCCCGAGCTCCGCCGCCGCATCGGCATGCTCGGCCACGGCAGCTTCCTCTACGGCGATCTCACGGCGGCCGAGAACCTGCGGTTCTATGCCGCCCTGTTCGGCGTCGAGAACGCCGAGCGGAGGGTCGCGGAGATGCTCGCCGAGGTCCGGCTGACGGCATGGCGAGATCGCCCGGTGCGCACCTTCTCGCGCGGCATGGAGCAGCGGCTGGCGCTCGCGCGAGCCTTCCTCCACGCCCCCGACCTGCTGCTGCTCGACGAGCCCTTCTCCGGCCTCGATCCGCAGGCGGTTCTCCACTTGCAAGAGATCCTCACGCGCGCCCACCGCCAGGGTAAGACGATCGTGCTCACCACCCACGACATCGAGAGCGGACTCGAGGTCTGTGACCGCGCGGTGATCCTCTGCGGCGGCCGCATGGTCTGGCACTCGGGGCGCTCCGTCCCGGCGCCGAGCGAGATGGTGAAGATCTACCAGCGCGAGGTCGGCGAGTCGCACGTCGGGGCCGATTCGCGCTGACCGCGATGCTCGCCATCCTCGCCAAAGACCTGCGCATCGAGCTGCGCACCCGCGAAGGGGTCAGCTCGCTCGCCGTGCTCGGTCTGCTCGTGCTGCTGGTCTTTCAGTTCGCCTTCCCCGAGCGCCCCACGCCGGAGGCGGCCGCGGCGGCGCTGTGGCTCGCCTTCGTCCTGGCCGGAACCATCGGCGCGCAGCGCACGTTCCTGCTCGAGCGCGAGAACGCCTGCATGCACGGGCTGGTGACCGCTCCGCTCGATCCCGCCATGATCTTCGTAGCCAAGATGCTCGGCAACGTGGTGATCCTCACCGTGCTCCAGTTCCTCGTGGTGCCGTTGACCGTGGTCTTCTTCGACGTCGCGCCGACGAGCCGTCTCGGCTGGTTGGCCGTGGTGTGCTTCCTCGGCAACGTCGGCTTCTCGGCCGTGACGACGCTGTTCGCCGCGATCTCGGTACGGATCCGCGCCCGCGAGGTGATGCTGCCGCTGCTCGTCCTGCCGCTCGTCTCGCCGCTGTTGATCGCCGCCGTCCAGGCCTCGGCGCGGTTGCTCGGCGACGGCTCCGCGGCCGAGGTCTCGGTCTGGATCCAGGTGCTGGCCGCGTTCGACGTGATCTTCGCCGCCGCCGGCTGGCTCTTGTTCGAGTACGTGGTTCGGGAATAGAGAAAAACGGAGGCGGCGATGAAGCGACTCGGCTCGTGGGCAGGGCCAGGGCTTCCCTGGATCGTCGGCCCGGGAATGCTCGGTGCCCTCTACCTGATCTTCATGGTGGTGCCGACCGAGCGGGTGCAGGGGATCGTGCAGCGGATCTTCTACTTCCACGTTCCGGCGGCTTGGGCCGCCTTTCTCGGATTCGTGGTCGTCTCGGTCGCCAGCGCGCTCTTCCTGTGGAGCGGTCGCGCCGCCTACGACCGTGTCGCCCGTGCCGCCGCCGAGCTCGGCATGATCTTCTGCACGCTGGTGCTTCTCACCGGCCCGATCTGGGCACGGCCGATCTGGGGGGCGTGGTGGACCTGGGATCCGCGCCTCACCATGACGGTGATCCTGTGGACGATCTATGCCGCTTACCTCCTGCTGCGCTCCTTCGGCGGTGCCGACGAGGCGGTGGCGCGCTACGCCGCCGTGCTCGGCATCGTCGGAGCGCTCGACATCCCGCTGATCATGATCTCGGTGCGGCTGTGGCGCGGCATGCACCCCTCGGTGATCGGCGCGCGTCCCGGCGAGGGGGGGCTCGCCGACCCGAGCATGCGCTTCACGCTGTTCTACACGGGCCTGTGCTTCGTGCTGCTCTTCGTCTGGATGCTGCTCGTCCGGCTGCGGGTGCTGCGCGTCGAGGACGAAATCGAGGCCATCCACCGCCGCATCCATCCCGCCTGAGGCGACCGCCATGGACCACTTCCCGTATCTCTTCTCGGCCTACGCGATCGTGTGGATCGTGCTGTTCCTCTATCTGCTCTCCCTCGACCGCCGCGGCCGCCGGGCCGAGCGCGATCTCGAAGAGCTGCGCAAGCTCTTGCAAGCGAAGGCGGTGAAGTGAAGCCGGCGCCGGTCGCCGGCCGGCCCGCGCCGATTCGCGCCGGGCGTCCGAGCTGATCGCGGCGCGATGCGCCGCGACGCTCAGCCCGCCGGGTCGAGGCCCCCCTCCGGGCCAGGCGGCTGCGCTTCGCCGCGGGCGTGCTCCCTCGCGAGAGCGCTGCCGGCCTCGATCAGCGCGGGCACGCCGATCCCTCGGCGGTAGTTGCCGAGCAGGTGGAGACCGGGCGAGCGCATGAGCGCGCGATCCACCGTCTCAAGGCGCGCGGGGTGCGCCAGGTCGTAACGCGGCAGGACCGAGCGATAGCGCAGCACGCGCGTCCAGGGCGGCTCGCCGCGCAGGCCGAGCAGCGGGCCGACCTCGCGCTCCACGACGGCGAGCAGCTCCCGGTCGGACATCTCGACCACTTCGGGATGCCGCGCGCCGCCGAGCAGGGTCCGCAGCAACACCGTGCCGCGGGGCGCGCAGTCGGGATCGATCGAGGAGGAGAACAGGGTGCCCAGGTGGAGGCGCTGCTCGCGCGAGGGAACCAGGTAGCCGAAGCCGTCGAGCGGGTGCGCCACGCGCTCGCGCGGCCAGGCGTGGATCACGCCGGCGAGGCTCTCGCAACGAAGCGTCGCCAGCTCGCGCGATGCCTCCGGGCTCGCTTCGGCGAGCAGCTCGGCCGCGGCTCGCGCGGACGTGGCGACGACCACGCGGGCACAGTCGAAGCTCTCGGCGCCGGCGATCGCGTGGAAGCGGGCGCCCTCTCTGCGCAGCGACTCCACCGGCGTCGAGAGCCTCAAGCGCGGCCCGAGGCTCTCGGCGAGCGCGCGCGTCAGCGATCCCATGCCTCCGCGCGGCTTACACAAGCCCGGCGCGGCGGGAGCGGCGCCGCCACGCTTCCTCCGCAACAGCGCCCGGGTGAGGCTCCCCTGCTCCTCGACCATGCGCGCGAGGTCGGGAAACGTCGCGCGCAACGAGAGCTGCTCCGGGTCGCCCGCCCAGACGCCGCTGACGAACGGATCGAGCAACGTTTCGACGGTCTCCGGTCCGAGGCGGTGGCGCACGAACTCCGCCAGCGAGCCGCCGAGCGCGATCCGCGGGTCGCGGCGAAACTCCCCGAGCAGCCGGAGCTTGCCGCCCCAGGACAGCAGCGGGGTCGACAAGCAGGAGAGCGGCGAGCGGGGCAGTGCGACCAAGGCTCCGCGGTGGAGCAGAAAGCGCTTGCGCGCGCTGCGCGGAGCCGGCACCAGCTCGAGCGCGAGCCCCGAGAAGAGCGCGAGAGCCTCCGGCGAAGCGGCCTGCAGGGCTTCGGGCCCGCGCTCGTAGCGCAGCTCGCTTCGCTCGTCGTCCCAGACCCCCCGCTCGGTGTGAACCCAGCCGCCGGCCGAGTCGGAGGCCTCGACCACCAAGAGGCGGGCATCGGCGCCACGCCCGTGCGCGTAGGCGAGGCCCGAGATCCCCGCGCCGATCACCAGCGTGTCGAGCGAGCGCCGCCGGCGAAAGCCTCGCTGGTCGACCTTCTGCTCGCGGTGGTTGGGTGTGCGCCCCTGGCGCATGTCCGGGCTCCTCTCGCGATGTTCTATCTGTCTATCCGTGATAATTGGTCCGATGACCTGCACGAGCTCTCGTCACGCAACGTAGGACGATGATTCCGAGCGACGAACCTCGAACCGTGTGGCCCGCGGGCTCCGCCGCCCCGGCCGGCTCTCCCGGCCCGGCGGAGGCGTGGCCGCCGGAGTATCTCCTCGAGCGGATGGCGTGGCTGTTGCGACTGCGCTGGATCGCGGTGGCCGGAGTGTCTTTCGCGATCATTTGCGCGGCGGGCCTGCGCGTGGTTCCAGAGTCCCTGCCTCTGCTGGCGATAGTCCTGGGGCTCGCGGCTTTCAACGTCTACGCGTGGTCTCGCTGGCGGACGCTGTCCGGCCGCCTCAGCACCGTCCGTCTCGAGGCGGCGATCTTCTCGCAGCTCGTCGGCGATCTCGTCGCCCTGGCGCTTCTCCTCCACTATAGCGGCGGAGTCGAGAATCCGTTTGCGATGTTCTTCGCTTTCCACATGACCATCGCGGCCATGCTGCTCCCCTCCCGGCTTTCCCTGTCCCTGGCTTTGATTGCGGCATCTCTCCACGGCGGCACCGTTCTCGGTGAATTCGCCGGAGTGCTCGACCATCACCCGCTCTTCACCGTCGTGCATGGCTTCGACCAGCCGGAGCATTCCGCGCTGCTCTGGGCGACGCCGACGTTCGTCCTGGGATACCTCCTGTCGTTCTCCCTGATGCTCTTCGGGATCACTTACTTCGTGCAGTCGGTCGTGGAGCGCCACCGTCACGTCGAGGCGCTGCGCCGGGGGCACGAACGCGTGGCCGTGTCGCGCGAGCGTCTGGCGCGTGTGGGCGCGCTCGCCGCCGGTGTCGCCCACGCGGTTCGCAATCCGCTCCATGGGCTCATCAACTCGATGGATTTGCTGGCGGCCAAGAATACCGCGGACTCTTCGGAGAGAGAGACCCTCGCTCTCATGGGCGAGGCATGCCGTCGCATCGAGGCCGTCACGCAGCGCCTGCTCGTATTGACCCGCGAAGATCCGCTTTGCAAATCCCCTCACGATCTCGGGCACCTCGTCCAGGAGGCCGTCCGGTGGTTGCCCCACGGCGCGCGCGGGAGCGCCGCACGAATCGAAACCAGGCTCGACCCCATAGGGGCCGTCGAGGTGGACGCCAACCGTCTCACGGAGGCGCTCATCAACGTCATCGACAACGCCGTCGATGCGTGTCGCGATGGCGGTGTGGTGAGCGTGCGAACGCTCCTTGGACCCGAGGTCTCGGATTCCGACACCGTGTGCATCGAGGTGAGCGATACGGGTGCCGGGATCGCCGCCGAGGATCTGGCAAAGGTGTTCGATCCCTTCTTCACGACCAAGGCCGCCGGTGAGGGGACAGGCCTCGGACTCGCGCTCACCCGCCAGATCGTGGAAGGACATGGGGGCGAAGTGTCGATCGACAGCACGCCGGGGAAGGGAACGCGGGTACGGATCCTGATTCCACGCGAAGAACCCGCATCGAAGGAAGGAGCGGGGACATGACGGAGGCCATTAGGGTCCTGGTCGTCGACGATGAACGCATCAGCGGTCATTCGACCGGACAGCAGCTCGGGGCCGCCGGTTATGTCGCCGCGACGGTGGAAAACGCTTATGCGGCTCTCGAACGGCTCGAGGCGGAGCGATGGGACATCGTGATCACGGACCTGCGCATGCCGGGCATGGACGGCCTGGCGTTCATGAGAGAGGCCAAAAAGCTTCATCCCGAGATGGACGTAATCGTGATGACGGCCTATGGCACGGTAGAAAACGCGGTCGCGGCGATGCAACAAGGGGCCGCAGACTATCTGACCAAGCCGTTTCGCTTCCCCGAGCTCGACGTGCGTCTGCGCCGGCTCGCCGAACGGCGCGCGTCGAGGCAGGAGCTCGTCCGGCTGCGGGCGCTGCTCGGCGACGAGGCGATCGACGGGATTCTCGGCCATTCCCCCGGCATCAGACGCGTGTGCGAGCTGGTGCGCTTGTTCGCCGACAATCCCGCACCGGTCCTCATCCGGGGTGAGACGGGGACCGGCAAGGAGCTGATCGCGCGCGCCATCCACGACCTCGGCCCACGGACCTCGCGGCCATTCGTCGCCGTTGCTTGCGGAGCGATCCCGAACGACCTTGCCGAGGCGCACTTCTTCGGCCACGAAAGAGGAGCCTTCACGGGTGCCTTGGCGCGTCGTCGCGGTTTTTTCGAAGAGGCTTCGGGGGGCACGCTCTTTCTCGACGACGTCGACGACCTCGCACTCGATGTTCAGACGAAGCTCCTGCGCGTGCTCCAGGAGGGCATCGTCCGTCGCGTCGGCGCCGAATCGGACGTGCAGGTAGACGTGCACGTGGTGGCTACGACCAAGATCGATCTCCAGCGCCTGGTGGAGGAAAATCGGTTCCGGGAAGACCTGTTTTATCGGCTTCGCGGCCTCGAGATTGACCTGCCACCGCTGCGGGAGCGCGGCGACGACGTCCTGCTGCTCGCGCAGCACTTCCTCCAGGTGATCGCATCTCGGAGGTCTGCGGCACCCAAGGCGCTTTCGACCGACGTGGCGAGCCGCCTGCGCGATTACGCCTGGCCGGGCAACGTGCGGGAGCTGAGGCGCGTCATGGAATCGGCCGACGCCCTGTCGAGCGAAGGCGAGATTCGGCCTGAGCACCTGCCCTCGTACCTGTGTGCGAGCGAGGAGAAGGCGCGCCTGTTCGCGCTGCACCTGGATACACAAGTCGAGGTGAATCTTCCCGAGCTGGTCAAGCAGTTCGAGTCCGAAGTCATCCAGTGGGCGATGCGCCGCGCGCAGGGGCAGAAGAACTCGGCGGCACAACTTCTCGGTCTCCCCCGCACCACCCTGCAGAGCAAGCTCGGCCCCGTTTCGAACGGCTGAGACACCGCCGAAATTCCGGCTTTTCGGCCAGATCCGCGCCGAATTCTCGGCTCGAATCACAACCCTGCGGAATGACGGCAGGATTCTCTCCCGCCGCGTGTCTTTGCGTGGTCGATGCCCGAGTCCAGGCTGATCGGTCGTCGACCGGGCTCTCTCGCCGGCGAGCTACACCGTTTCCCAATACGCCGTCTTGACGTCCCAGTCGTCGGAATGAGCTGCTGGCGATTACGCGGCCCGGCGATTGCTACGGATTGCCATGGGAGTCCGCGTTCACCCCTGGGGGAGGATCGACCATCATGAAAGCACCTTCGCTACCCATCGTCGGGCAGGATGCTCAACCCGCCGGCCCACCCGAGGAGGTCCTGATGGCGACCTGCTCGCGGTGTGCAAGCCCCATCGGCACCGAGACGTACCTGCTCGAGGTGGAGAACGCACTGCTCCGCGCGGGATTCACCGACGTCCACCACGTGAGATTGTGCGAAGTCTGCAAACGCGAGGCGGCGAACCAGGGACAGGCGACGGGAGCGACGGCTTCGCCGCCGTCGGCCGAGTTGCCTACGACAGCCATGGCGGTCTCCCGGCGGGACTTCGTGACCCGCCTCGCCGGCGTCGCGAGCGTGGCCGGCGCGGTAGCGGTCGGGCTTTCCGCCGCGACGGGTCTAGCGTCGCCCTCGGAGCCCCGCAAACACCGCTGGGGCATGGTCATCGACACTCGTCGCTGCGTCGGCTGCCAGGCGTGCATGGTGGCTTGCAAGGCCGAGAACAAGACCCCGCCGGGCGTGAACTACGTGGTCGTGACCAACAACATGCTCGGCGAGCGCCCGGAAGACAAACCGGTATTCAGCGCGAAGCCCTGCTTTCACTGCGAGAAGCCGCCGTGCGTGGACGTCTGTCCGGTGTCGGCGACTTTCAAGCGCAAGCAGGACGGTATCGTCGTCATCGACTACGACCGCTGCATCGGCTGCCGTTACTGTCAGACGGCGTGCCCCTACGGCGCCCGCTACTTCGATTTCGGCGAGGATTACCCGGCCCAGACCGGCGACGGTGCGTACCGGCCGCCGTCGCCGGAATACAACCAGTTCCGCGTCCGCGAGCACGGGGCATCGCCGGTCGGCAACGTCCGTAAGTGTACGTTCTGTCTGCACCTTCAGGACGAAAACGGCGAATACGACCGAGCCGCCGGGCGCTGGCCGGCGTGCGCCAAGACCTGCACGGGTCACGCCATCCGCTTCGGGGATTTCCTCGATCTCGACAGCGAAGTCTCACGTCTGATCCGCCAGCACCAGACGGTGCGGGTCAAGGAAGAATTCGGCGCTGAGCCCAACGTTCTGTACTTGCTCTAGAAGGAGGCGCCCGTGGAAGTATTCGCAGAACGCATCAAATCGGCCTTCTGGCTCGTCGGTGGGCTGATGTTCGCCATCGGGCTCCTCGGTTGGTACGACCGTTTTGCCCACGGACACGCACACGCCGCCTACGGCAACATCGTGGTCTGGGGGCTCTGGGTCTCCGTCTACATTTTCTTCATCGGACTGTCGGCGGGAGCCTTCCTGGTCTCGTCGCTGGTCTACGTGTTCGCCGTGAAGCGATTCGAGCCGATCGGCCGGCTGGCCTTGTTCACCGCGCTCGTGACCCTGCTGTTGGCTCTGCTGTCGATCATCGTCGACCTCGGCCACATGGGGCGCGCTTGGCACGTGGTCGTCTACGCGAACTTCAATTCGCCGATGGCCTGGATGCTGTACCTGTACGCTTTTTACTCGATCATCCTGGCGCTGGAGCTGTGGTTCGTCCTGCGCACGGACTTCGTGCGCCTGGAGCCGACGGGCGGACCCGGTGCGCGGCTGTATCGCCTGCTGGCGCTCGGCTCGTCTGACGCCTCCGAGGTGCGGATCGCCGCAGACCGTCGCATCGTCAAGGTGCTCGCGTCGATCGGCGTGCCCACGGCCATCATGTTCCACGGCGGCGTCGGTGCGCTGTTCGCGACGGTGGCCAGCCGGCCTCACTGGCATAGCGGGCTGTACCCGATCCTTTTCGTCCTGTCGGCGCTGGTGAGCGGTGGGGCGTTGCTCGCCGTCGTCGCCGCGGTCTTCCAGGACGGCGTCCGCCGTCACCGCGAGTTGATCCTCGATCTCGGCCGGCTGGTGCTGGCGCTCACGGCGCTGGACGTGCTGTTCCAGGTCTCCGAGTTCCTGATCGCATTCCGCGGCGGCATTCCCGGCCACACCGCCGGGCTGCTGCTGGTGATCAACGGGCCCTTCAAGGAGGTCTTCTGGATCGGGCAGGTGCTGCTCGGCACGCTCGTGCCCCTGGCGCTGCTCGCGCTGCCGACACGAAAGAACCCATGGGCCGTCGTCGTGGCCTGTGGCCTCATCGTGCTGGGGGTCTTCGCGATGCGCCTGAACATCGTGATCCCCGGCCTGGCGGTCGAAGAAATCCGCGGGCTCGCCGCCACGGTCAGCACGCCGCGCATCACGGCGCATTACGTGCCATCGGCCGCGGAATGGCTGCTCACGATCGGCATCGGCGGCCTCGGAATGCTCTTGTTCGGGCTGGGCGAGCGACTGCTCCCCCGGACTCAGGCGGAGGAGAACTAAGATGTCGTACGAACGCGATGACGCGACGGGGCGCCGGCGTTTCCTGCGGACGATCCTCGGGGGCGCAGCAGTCGGCGCGGCAGCCACTGCGGGCTCTGGATGCGTAAGCCTCGGTTCCAAGGAGCACCCGTTGCCCGGGAACGCCGGGGCCAAGAAGGCGCTCGGGCGGGAGGCCGGGCGGTGGATTCCGTCGTGCTGCAACATGTGCGGCGGTCAATCGGGGATCCTCGTCCACGTCGTCGACGGCAAGGTCGACAAGATCGAGCCGAATCACTGGAACCCCAACAACTACGGCAACGTCTCGAGCGACTTCTTCGAGGGTTACACCGAGGAGTACGGCTGCGCCGAAGGTGGCGCGCTCTGCCCGAAGGGCAACGCCGGAATCATGCAGCTCTACGATCCCGATCGCGTCAAGAAACCGCTCAAGCGCACCAACCCCGATCGCAGCCCGGGCGCGGATCCGGGCTGGCAGGAGATCGGCTGGAACCAGGCGCTCGACGAGATCGCCGGGGAGCTGCGCAAGCTGCGCGACGCGGGCGAGGCGCACAAGCTGCTGTGGATGAGCGAAGACCACTCCTTTACCCATGCGCAGGGCGACTTCTGCACTCTTTTCGGAACGCCCAACTACACCAATCACAGCAACGTATGCGACGTCGCGCGCAAGGCGTCGTTCGCCGCGGTGATGGGTCACGACCGGCCGCTCGCCGACTTCATCCACTCCAAGTACATCCTGCTCTTCGGATGGAACCCGGTGAGCGCGATCAAGTGGGTGCATCTGCCGCGCATCATAACGCGCGCGGTGGAGCGCGGCGCGCGGCTCGTCGTCGTCGACCCGTACCTCTCCGACACGGCGGCGAAGGCGCAGGAGTGGGTGGCGATCCGTCCCAGCACCGATGGCGCTCTCGCCCTCGCCATGGCGCACGTCATCATCCGTGACGGCCTCTACGACCAGGACTTCGTCGCCCGCTGGACGGTGGGCTTCGATCAGTACGCCGAACTGGTCCGCTCGGCGACCCCGGCATGGGCGGAGGGGATCACCTCGGTGCGGGCGAAGGTGATCGAACGCCTGGCGAAGGAGTTGGCGACCACCAAGCCGGCACTCGTCGACGTGTGGAGTGGACCCGGCCAGCACTCGAACGGCGTGCAGGGCGGCCGCGCGATCGCGATGCTCAACACGCTCGTCGGGTCCTGGGATCGGCCGGGTACGATGGTGATCCCCGACAAGAGAGGAAACAAGCACGGCCACTGCGATCCAGACGAAACCGCGGCGAAGACGGTCAAGCAACCGCGCTTCGATGAACTCTCCAAGTACCCCCTCGGGCACAAGTCGGGCGTCTACACGCAGATGTTCAGCAACCTCGCCGAAGGCAAGGGTCCCTACCAGCCGAAGATGATGTTCTGCGTCTTCCAGAACCCCATGATGTCGGTGCCTGGAACGCCGACGGTCGCGGCGGCCCTCGCCAAGCTCGAGAAGCTCGTCGTCATCGACACCATGCTCAGCGAGACGGCCATGATGGCCGACTACGTCTTGCCCGGCACCGTCTACCTGGAGCGCTACGATCTCAACAGCCACTGGGTGACCTGGCCGGTGCTGGCGCTCCGCCAGCCGGTGGTGAGGCCGCTATTCGGCCAGCCGGCGGAGTACGAGATCGTCGCCGAGCTGGGCCGACGCCTGGGCCTGAAGGACCACGAGGACAAGGACTTCTTCCGCGTCGGTCCGCTGTCGGGACAGCCCATCGAGAACGTGACCGAGTGGTACGAGGACTTTCTCTCGAACGAGCTCAAGAATGGCGCCCCGGCGATGACCCTGGCCGAGCTCAAGGCGCTTCCCGGCGCCGTCTGGGTCGAGAAGGGCGGAACGAAGTACGAGAAGTACGCCAAGGAGATCCCCGCCGAGAAGCTCGCCACCGCTTGGTACGACGGCACGCCCGGCGCCGACCGAAAATACGCGGACGGAACGGTCGTCTACGACAAGCCCAAGGCCGAGAAGGGCGTAGCCATCGGCGTCATGGTCGATGGAACGGTTCGCGCCGGGTTCGCGACGCCCAGCCGCAAGGCCGAGTTCGCGTCGGCGAAACTCGGCGTGATGACGGACGCGCAGGGCAAGCCGGTGGATCCGCTTCCATCGTACAGCCCGCGCGACTGGCAGCCCGACGCCGACTTCCCTCTCTACCTCATCAACTGGAAGGAGGCGAGCCACACCCACTCGCGGACGCAGAACAACCCTTGGCTTCTCGAGCTGAAGCCCTTCGCTCCGCTGATCATCCACCCGGAGACGGCGGCGCGCCTGGGGATCCACAGCGGCGACGAGGTCTGGGTCGAGTCGCGCCATGGCAAGGTGCGCGCCAAGGCCGCGGTGTCCAAGCGCATCCACCCCGAGGTGGTCGGCCTGCAGCACGGCTTCGGCCATAGCGCGCTCGGGGCGCTGGCCAAGGGACGAGGCACCTCCGACTCGACGCTTCGCCCCACCCGCGCGGATCCACTGTCGGGCCAGGCGTTGCACAAGGAAGCGTGCGTGCGCCTGCGCCGCGTATAGCGCAACCGGTGGGGGACCACATGCATGAAGGACAGCCGCCAGCTCCGCGCCGAGACGGCGAGAATCGATTCCGTCCCGCGGCTGATCGGCCGCATTGCCGTCATCGCGCTGACCGTCTTCTTGCTGTGGGTGCTCGCCAAGAGTTGCGCCGTGCCTCCGCACGCGCGCGACGGGAAGCAGACCGATGACCAGGGCGGAAACGAATCCACCAAAGGCGTACCAAGCGTCCCCGCCGCGCCACCCGAAGTCGGGTCAGGCGCGGCAGGCGATCCGTGAGGCCCGAAGAGACGGTCGGGTCGAGGAAGAGGTACGGGCGAATCTCGGGTCGCTGAGAGGCTCGAGGAGGAGGGCAATCATGGGAGGCAAGGGACTTCTCACGGCCATCACGGCGGCCTTGATGCTCGTCGTCGGCACACCCGTCGGCGCCGCCGAGGACGACGTGCGCACGCGGCTGCAAGACCTCGAGAAGAAGCTCCAGGGATACGAACAGCTCAAGGAAGAGGTCGAGCGACTGAAGGCGCAGGTTCGAGCGGAGGAGGGGGCGGCAAAGCAGCGCGCCGAGGCCAAGCCGGCCGCACCCGCGCTACCCGACTGGGTGAGCAAGATCACTCCGTTCGGTGACATCCGCGTCCGCAACGAGACCTTCCTCAGGAGCGGCGACCGCGATCGGTTGCGACAGCGATTCCGCCTGCGCTTCGGTCTCAAGGTGAAGCCCAACGACGAGATCGACTTCGGCCTGAAGCTCGCCAGCGGCAACGCCAGCGACCCGATCTCGAACAATCAGACTTTCACCGACGACTCCACGTTCAAGAACATCAACATCGCCAACGCCTACCTCAAGCTGGCGCCCTCGAAGTCGCTCGGCCTCGAGCGCGCTTGGTTCACCGTCATGGGCGGCAAGTTCGATGTCCCGATGTACACGGCGACGAGACTGGTGTTGGACGGTGATCTCACGCCGGAGGGCTTCTTCGAGAGCTTCCAGCTCGTCGACCGGAAGGGAGGTGTGCTGCGCGGGCTGGCGTTGAACCTCGGTCAGTGGATCTTTCAGGAGAACAGCTCGACCGGCGAGGGGGCGATCTACGGCTTTCAGGGCGCTACGAGGCTGGCGTTCGGCGACGTCGCGGTGAACCTCGGGGTCGGCGACTACCTGTACGTCAAGGAGAGCTCGATCGCGGTGGCGCGCAACAGGAACACCGCGCTCAGCATCACCAACACCGTGACGCTGTCGGACGGCACCGTGGTCGGCGGCCGGCCGATCGACCCGACCAAGTTCGGCCTCAACAAGGACGGCAAGGACGCCGAGGGCAATCCGATCACCATCAAACGGCTCAACAACCAGTTCAACGACCTGAACGTCGGCGGCGACCTCACCATCCCGACCGGAATGAAGGCGTTTCCCGTCAAGCTATTCGGCGACTACGTCAACAACACGGAGGCGTCCGGCAGCGACGATCAGGGCTTCCAAGTCGGGGCGATGATCGGCTCGAGTAAGGAGCCCGGAGACGTCTTCTTCAGCTATGCCTACCAGCGGCTGGAGACCGACGCGGTGGTCTCGGCGTTCGGCGACAGCGACTTCGGGCGAGACGGCGGCACCAACACCGAAGGCCACATCCTGCAGACGGGCTACACGCTCACCAAGAACCTTTCCTTCCTCTCGACGGCCTGGATCACGGAGCCGGTGGATGACGTCGCTGGCCGGAACTCGAACACCGATTA
>JACPRU010000072.1 GCA_016189835.1 Deltaproteobacteria bacterium
CGTCGTCTGGGAGAGCTCTGGCTTCAGGGCCTCGAGGGCCGCTCAGACGCCGAGCGGCGGCGACACCGGCGTCGCCGCTGACATGACGTACGTCACCGATACTCACGCTCTGATTTTCTTCGCCACCGGAGACCTCAAGCGCATGAGTCCCAGTGGTGAGCGCGTCTTCCGGCGAGCTCAAGGCGGGCGCGATCGAGTTCACGTACCCACGATCTGCTTCTTCGAGCTCGCGCTCCTCCTGGAGCGGGGCCGCGTGCGTAGCCGGATGAGCTTTGACGAGTGGTACGCACTGGTCGCTGGGCATCCTGGCTTTCCCGTCGAACCGCTCGTCTGGGATGATGTTCGCGAGGCGCGTGGTCTCGCGGCTCTAGTCGACCCCTTCGATCGGCTGATCGCAGCGACGGCCGTACGCTTGGACGTGGCGCTCGTTACAGCCGACGAGCGGATCCAAAGCTCGGGGCTTGTCGAAACCGTGTGGTGACCGATCGTTCCGTTTGAACCACGTGGTTCAAACTCGGGCTCCACGTCGGCCGAAGTGAGACGATCCGAACACGACAACCCTCGGAAATTCGCACCTGCTCGAGGGTTCGAATCCCTTCTGCTCCACTTCCCTTCAGCTCCGCTTCAGCGCAACGACCGGCGGGGTGGGCGCGGCCAGTTCTGCTGCAGGCCCTCGGCGGCGATTGCCGTGAGCTGCTCGGTGGTCAGCGCGTGGCGCGCGGCGATCGCGGCCTTGTCTTCTTCGTCCGCCTGCCTGCGAAACTGCTCTCGCGTTTCGGAGTAGCGCTGCCAGCGATCGCTCGAGGCGCTCGGATCGGGCGGCGGGAAACGCCGGTCCGCCTCGACTTGGGCATGGTCCTCGGCGCGCAGGATCTCCTGGTAGACGTCGCGACGTTTGGCCTCGCTGAGGCCGAACCTCGTGTCCTCGCTCGCGGGCGGCGCTGCCGGCGCCGGCGGCGCGGGGGCCGGCACGCGCTGCAGGCGCGACGTTGATCCCTGCACGTAGGCGAGAGCCAGCAGGCCGGCCGACGCGCCGAACACGGAGACCGCGAGGAGTCCTCGCCGCGCGCTCGGGCGCTCCGGCCCCGCGTCCATCGCAGCGCCCGCGCGAAGGGCCGTCCCGCACCCCGGACAGCGCCGCGCCCGCTCGAGAATCACCCGCTTACATCGAGGACACTTGAGGAACTCCACGCTTTCCACCCGTGTAGCGGCACGCGACCGAGGCCGCCAGCGACGTTCTTGCCGCCGAGTATACCGCCGCCGCCGCGCTCGATGCGAACCCGGCGCCGCCGTCGAAGGAGGGGCGGTTCCTCAACGGAAACATTCCGACGTGGTCGACCCTCCCGATGCCAGGCTCGAGGATGGCGCACGTTGATCCTCGCGCCGGGACGCTGTATGGCGGTTGTATGGCAACGAAGCTGACGA
This sequence comes from Deltaproteobacteria bacterium, assembly GCA_016189835.1. GTDB lineage: Bacteria > Desulfobacterota > Binatia > JACPRU01 > JACPRU01 > JACPRU01. The sequence goes on from JACPRU010000072.1 coordinate 1,426, forward strand.
CGACCGTCCGACTCGATCCCGAGGACGCCGACGCTCTCGCCCGCGCACGGGCAGCGGGGCATTCGGCGTCGGATCTCATCCGCAAAGGGCTTCGCATCGCCGCGGCGCGCTACTACAAGCGGCGCAGGCCACCCACCACGGGGTTGTTCGTCTCGACCTCGCTGAAGCTGGGTGACGAGTCGGAGCTCTTCCGCGAGCTCGAGCGTTGAGCCGGCCACTCGTCGCCGACACTGGAGGGTTGCTTCGGGCCTTGGCCGCGCGTCGAGACGGACGGCCCGCGTGGCCGGATTACGCGGGCGGGCTGCGGACCGCGTCAGCCGTGATCGTACCGGCCCTCGTGCTCGCCGAGGTCGACTACTTCCTGCGCGAAGAGCGCGCGGCGATGCGCAAGCTCCTCGCCGAGATCCTCGACCCGAAAACCCGCTACGAGCTCGAGCCGGTGGAGCCGCTCGACCTGGTTCGCGCGCTCGAAATCGACGCCCGATTCGCGTCGTTGGGGCTCGGGCTCGTCGACGGCATGGTCGCCGCCGTCGCGGAACGAAGAGGCGTCTACCGGATCCTCACCACCGACCGTCGGGACTTCGGCGCAATCGCGGTCGGCAGACGCTACGACCGAGCCCTGGAAATCGCGCCCTGATCTCCTCTTCCGGGTCCCGTGCGCCGCGCGCAGAACCCCATGATGTCGACCGCGCTCTTGAGCCCGAGATCCACCGGGCAGGAATTACCGAAGCCGCAGAACTGGTGATGAAGGGTATCGTTCTGGATGGTGCCGCGCAGCGTGGCGAGGACGTGGCCCATCATGCGCGCATGCCGCCGCCGCCGTCGAGCTGAAAGGTCATGCCCGTGAGGTAATCCGCATCGCTCGACGCGAGAAAAACCGCGAGGCCTCCGGCATCCTTCACGGGGTCGCCCCAGCGGCGAAGCGGAATCTGTCGCAGCACCGCCTCGGCCTCGTCGGGATGCGCGTCGAAATATCCGGCCATCGCGTCGGTCATGACCGCCGGGTTGATCACGTTGACGTTGATCTTGTACTTGCCCCACTCGCGCGCCGCCGTGCGGCTGAGGGCGCGAATCGCTTCCTTCGCCGCGTTGTAGGCGGCGGTGCCTTCACCGCCGATCTGTCCGAGGTAGGAGCCGAAGTTGATGATCTTGCCGCCGCGGTCCTTCATGCATGGAAAGACCGCCTTCATGCCCCACAGCGTCGCGAGAGCGCCGGTGCGGAAGGTGTATTCCCACTCCTCCTCGTCGAGGTCCTCGAGCGGCGTCGGCAGCGGCGTCGGCGCTCGCCGCCGCTCGGTGCCGAAACCCTGGGCGTTGTTCACCAGAATGTCGACCGTCGCGAAGGCCGAGACGGTCTTTGCAACCATGGCGAACACATCGTCCCGCCGACCGACGTCACAAGCGATGCCGAGCGCGGTGCCGCGCTCTGCCTGGATCTCCTCGACGACGGAGTCGACCGTGGACTTCGTGCGCGAGGCGACCACCACCTTCGCGCCCTCACGCGCGTAGGCGATGGCGATGCCGCGGCCGATCCCGCGGCCGGCACCGGTGACGATGGCCACCTTGCCCGAGAGTCGCTTCATCGATCTACGTACCCCGCTTTCCGCCGCTTTCCGCGCCGTGCACCGCCAGGTGCACGAACAGGTCGGCGACTTCCATACGCGCGCGAGCTACGCACGGCATCGGCGGTCATCGTTCCAGCCTCGTGCTCCCCGCGGTCGACGAATTCTTGCGCGAGGAGCGCCGGGCGATGTGAACGCTAGTCGCCGAGATTCTCCGGTTCCGCTCAGCAGAAGTTCCAGGGCAGCCCCGGCCGCGGCCACGGGATGGAGACGAGCTTGCCGGTTCCCGAGAGCGTGACGAACGCCGTCTTGAGATCCGGTCCGCCGAAGCAGACGTTGGTGGTGAGCGGGTCGGGCAGCGGCACGTGATCGACCTTCGATCCGTCCGGCGAGATCACGGTGACGCCGCCGTTGATGATCGTCGCCACGCAGACGTTTCCGGCGGAGTCGACGGCGAGCGAGTCGAGCAGCTGGAAGCCCGGGACGCTCGCCAGCAGGCGAGCGCCCGCGGGAGCGAACGGCTGGCCGCCCGCGCCGATCTGGCCCGGGGCGGGAACGTCCCACGCCCACACCCGCCCGGTCCACGTCTCCGCCACGTAGAGCTTCTTCTCGTCGGGCGACAGGCCGACCCCGTTCGGCGAATCGATCGGAAAGATCACCTCGCGGATCATCGATCCGTCCGGCTTCGCGTAGTAGACGCCGGTTCGGTCGCGCTCGCGCTCACGAACCTTGCCGTGGTCGGTGAACCAGAACCCGCCGGTCCGGTCGAAGACGATGTCGTTCGGTCCGCGCAGCGGATGGCCGTCGCACTCCGTGTAGAGCACCTCGACCTTGCCGGTCTCGAGGTCGACCCGCTCGATGCGGCCGCCGCTGTAGTCGTGGGGCTGGTGGCCGGGAACCGTCAGGCCGTTGATCTCGGACCACTCGAAACCGCCGTCGTTGCAGATGTACACCTTGCCATCCGGCCCGATCGCCGCTCCGTTCGGGCCGCCGCCGGTCTCGGCGATCACCTCGATCTTCCCGTTCGGCGTCACGCGCGACAGCGTGCCACGCTTGATCTCGACCAGGATCACGCTGTCGTCGGGCATCGCGATCGGCCCTTCGGGAAACTGCAGGCCGGCAGTGATCTCGCGCATCTCAGGCATGGTGGCTCCTTTCGATTCGAGCTACGAGCGACGGCACACTAGCGCCGCGCTCGGCGCGGCTCAAGCGGGAAGAACCCGCTGGAAAGAACCCGCGCGGAAGCATCTTCCCGCTCGCGGTCGAAAGCCTCGACCGGGGTCAAGTGATTCTCCGGTTGACATCGGAAAACTCGCGATGCATGCCGGCTCCACGGATCGTGCAAGTATCGGGGGACGCGAGTCCCGGGGGCGCCGCGAAGGCGGGGACGAGGGGCATCCCGGCTCCGCTCCACGCCGGAACGCGGCGCTTCGACGAATCCCGACCATGACGGGGCGGATTCTCGCCGTCATCGTGGCGGTCCTCGCGGCCTCGGCGCGGGCCGAGACGATCCAGAAATGGAAGACGCCCGCCGGCACGCTCTATTTCGGCAATCGACCGCCGGCGGGGAGCGTGCTGCTCGGGCAAGAGGAAACCGAGGAGGCCCCCGATGCGACCGCGCCCGCGAGCGCCGAGCCTGACTCGAATCCCTCATCGGCGCCGGCATCCGGCCGCACAGGCAGGGTCATCCAGGTCGACGACGGCGACACGGTCACGCTCCTGATCGGTCGAGAGCACGTGAGGATTCGCCTCGCGGAGATCGACGCACCGGAGGGGGAACAGCCTTACGGCGCCGACGCGCGACAGGCTCTAGCGGAGCTATTGAGCGGCAAGACCGTCCGCCTCGAGGAACGCGAGCACGACCGTTACGGCCGAGTCGTGGCGCGCGTCTGGGCGGGCGGCGTCGACGTCAACGCGGAAATCGTTCGGCGAGGCGCCGCTTGGGTCTATCGGAGATACGCCAACGACCCGGCTCTGTTCGAGGCCGAGAGCGAGGCGCGGGCCGCGAGGCGGGGGATCTGGGCTTTGCCCGAGAGCGATCGGGAGCCTCCCTGGCTGTGGAGAGCGGACCGGCGAGAGACGACACGGCACCCCTTCGCCGCTTCGTCCCCGGCGCGGCAGGGGCCGATCATCGGTAACCGGCGAAGCTTCATCTACCATCGCCCCGATTGCCCCGGTTACGGGAAGGTCGCCGCGTGGAACCAGGTTCGCTTCGGATCACGAGCCGCGGCGGAGGCGGCAGGGTTTCACGAAGCCCGCAATTGCCCGTAGCGGTCACGACGCGGTCGGTGCGCGGGCGAGAGCTTCGTCGCAGCGCTCATCCCGGAGGCGATCTTCGAGGGCTGATCCGCGTTCCCGGCGGATCGGAGTCAGTGCCTCTTCCGTCGAGATCGTTTGCGCTTTCTTCCCGAACCGCCTCGAGGCGATTCCGACTCTTGCCTCCGCGAATCCTTCGCTGGTTCCGCGTTCGGCTCCGTCAGTCGAACCGTCGCCTGGTCCCCGGCGAGCGCGGCCCCCGGCCCACCTTTTGCCCGGGCCTCCACCGGGTCGTCCGAGAAGAGGTCCACGAGGTCTACGCCGAGGGCCCCCGCCAGCCTCACGATGGTCGCCAGCGAGGGGGTCCGGTGGCCTCGAAGGATCTGCGAGAGGTGACCTTTGGAAAACCCCGTTTCGCGAGAAAATCGGTCAAGCGATGGATAGCGCCCGTCGAAAAGCCGCCTGAGACGTAGTCTGAACCGGGCTTTTTCGTCCACTACTTTGATTAGACTCCTTGCGTCGCTTTTTCAAAAGGACGCGAGATACGCGTCGTTTGCGGACGTAAACCCGCTGTGAAATGATTCCATTCAACACCTTGAGCCACCCGCAGGATGAGGAGCATTCGGCATGGGAAATGCCGAAGCAATGAAGCGATTCCCGGGGCAACCCTACGGCGACCCCGCCGAGCTGAATACCTCAGGGCCGCTGCGAAAGCTCCTGGGGAAAGGCTCTCCATGCGGCGGCCTCTTCGCTGATTTCCTGGAGCTCTTCGGGACCTCGTTGGAGGTTCTGGAGGCAAACGGCGATTTCGCGCTGCGCCTGTTCAGCTCCCCATGGTGCCGAAGGCTGGACGCGGCCTCGCGCGACCTCTGCGCGACGAGCGACAATGCCGCCGCGATCCGATCCGGCAGGTGGCACTGCCTGAACGACTGTCTGCGAATCGGCAGATCCTCGATGGACGCCGGTGAGCCGGCGGATTCTCCGTGCGCCGGCGGGATCCGGATATTGGCCGTTCCGGTTCGCAGCGAAGGAAGGGTCGTCGGATCCTTCGTTTTCGGCTACGGGGATCCGCCGCAAGACGAGAAGGATCTCCGTCGAGTCGCAGAGCGTTACGGCCTCTCGGTAGACGAGCTTCGCGGTCTGGCCAAACGCCACCCGTTCACGCCCCCACCGCTGCTCGCGGTCGCGAGGAGCCACCTGACCACCCTGGCGCGACTGGCGGGCGACGTGGTCGAGCGATGGCGCGCCGCGGAGGGGGCTCGAAAGAGCGCCGATGAATTCCGCGCCTTGTTCGAATCGTCGCCTGACGCTCTGGTGGTCACCGACCAGAGCGGAGCGATAGTTCGCGTCACCTCTCAAACGGAGAGCCTCTTCGGGTACTCGCCGAGCGAGATCGTCGGGCAACCCGTCGAGGTGCTGCTCCCCGAGCGCTTTCGCGGCTCCCATCTCGAGCACCGCGCGCGCTACTCCTCCGATCCCCGCGTGCGCCCGATGGGCCGTCAGGTCGAATTGTACGGCCGCCGAAAGAACGGCGACGAGATTCCCGTGGCGATCAGCTTGAGCCCGATTCGTATCGACGGAGAGATCTTGGTGGCCGCCGCCATACGCGACATGACCGAGCGCAAGCGCGCCGAGGCGGCACTCCGCGTGGCAGAAGAGAAGTATCGCACCCTGGTCGAGCAGACCCCCGCGATCACCTACATCCTGCAGCCTGGCTGGCCGCCGGTCTTGAGTTACATCAGCCCCCAGGTCGCTTCACTGGGCTTCGGCGCCGAAGAATTCTTGCGCGATCCGGATCTCTGGTTCCGGCAGGTTCACCCCGAGGACCGCGCATGGGTGCGCGCGGAGGCCGAGCTCTGTCGGAGCACGGGGAAGCGTTTCCGTGCCGAGTATCGCTTCGAGACGCGCGCGGGGCGGATCGTTTGGCTTCACAACGACGCCTCGTTGGCTCGCGACGAAGCTGGAGTGCCGCTGTTCGTACAGGGCCTGATCTTCGACGTGACGGAGCAGAAGAGAGCGGAGGAGCGGCTGCGGCGAGCTTTGGAGAAGGCCGAGGAGGCCGACCGCCTGAAGAGCGAGTTTCTCGCCAACATCAGCCACGAGGTGCGCACCCCCCTGAACGTCATCACGGGCTTCGCGAGCCTGATCGACGAGCACCTCCAGGAGATCGGCGACCACAGCCATGACGAGCTGTTGGAGGGTCTGCGCGGCAGCAGCAAGCGGCTGCTCGACACGATCCACGGCCTCCTCGACCTCGCGAGCATCGAGACCGGCGCGTTCTCTCCGACACCCAAGCGGATCGAGCTTTCCTCGTTCCTGCAAGAGCAGATCGACCGTCTTGCTCCGGCGGCGCGCGGCAAGGGGCTCTCGCTCGACCTGGAGGTCGAGGAAAGCGGCGCAGAAGTGACGTTCGACCCGTACTGCCTGACGCGCGTCTTGGAAAACCTCCTCGACAACGCGATCAAGTTCACCGAGCGGGGCGGGGTGACGGTGCGCATTCACCGGGACGAGGGCGGCGCCCTGTGCCTCTCGGTCCGCGACACCGGGGTCGGCATCGACCCGAGCTACGCGCGGCATCTGTTCGAGCGGTTCTCGCAGGAGGAGAGCGGCCACACGCGCCATTTCGAGGGAGCGGGTATCGGTCTGGCGCTGGTCAAGCGCTACGTGGAGATGAATCAGGCGGAGATCTCGTTTCAGAGCGAGAAGGGCCGCGGGTCGACGTTCCGTATCCGCTTCGCCGTGGCTCCCGTCGCCTCTCTCGATTCGCCCGGCTGAGCGCCTTGCCGAGCCGGTCAGCGACCGTGCTCGAGCGCGCGATCGACTCTGCGGTCGATCGATTCGAAGAGACCCGTGAGCGCCCGCACGGTGAGCCAGCGAAAGGGCTCGGGCGGCATCGGAATCCAGCGTCGGGTCCACAGCGCGGCGCCCGGTCCGTCTCGGCCGAGCATGAGATCGGCGATCATCTCTCCCGCGTAGCTCGCCAGCGCGAGGCCGTGGCCGGCGTAGCCGGCGCAGACGTACACGTTGCCGCGCCGGCCGATCCGGCCGATCCACGGCAGGAAGTCGAGCACGAGCGCGATCGGCCCGCCCCAGTGCTCGGTGAGCGCGAGATCGCGAAGCTCGGGAAACCGGCGGCGAAACGTGTCCTGGAGCGCGGCGAGCGCGGCCGGGTCGTCGTCGGGACAAAGGCCGCCGCCGTAGGCGTAGCGGACGACCTTCGAGCCGCCGACGATCCGTCCGTCGTCGGTGAGCCGCCAGCTCTCCAGGATCTCGTGCGCCGTATAAACGCCCTCGCGTCCGCGCCATCCGACGCTCGCGACCTGCGCCTCGGTGAGCGGCGCCGTGCGGAAGAGATAGACGTGGAGCGGAACGAGCGTGCCGCGCAGCCGCCCGAGCGACGGCGTCCAGGCGTTCGTGCCGAGGACCACCGAGCGCGCGCGCACCCGCCCCTTCGCGGTGCGGACGACGGCGGGCTCGCCGTCGTCGATCGCTTCGACCGGCGTACGCTCGAAGAGTCTTGCTCCCGCCGCGAGCGCGACGCGCCGCAGCCCGCGCACGTAGCGACCCGGGTGGAGGATCCCGCCGCGCCGCTCGAGCCAACCGCGGCGGAAGGCGAGCGGCAGGCCGCGGCGGCGCATCTCAGCTTCGTCGAGCAGCTCGCCGTCGGCACCGAACTCGCGGGCCGCCTTCGCTGCGCGGTCGATCATCGCGTACTGCTTGGGGTGAACCGCCGCCATCACGTTGCCGACCGGCTCGTAGGCGCAGTCGATCGCGTGGCGGCGGATCGTTCCCTCGACGTGACCGACGGCGGTCTCGACGAGCCGGACGAGCGCGCTTGCCCGCTCTTTTCCGAACAGCAGCGCCAGCGTCGGCAGGTCCTTGCCGATCGTCGGCGTCAGGTGCCCCGCGTTCCGCCCGCTCGCGCCGTGGCCGGCGATCGCGCGCTCGAGCACCGCGACGGACAGGCCTTCGGCGCGCAGCCGAATCGCCGTGGAGAGCCCGGTGAAGCCGGCGCCGACGACCGCGACGTCGACGTCGAGATCGCCCTCGAGAGACGGAGCGTCTTCGGCCGCGGAGACGCCCTCCATCCACGGGCTGACCTCGGGGCGTTCGGCATGCGACGTCAGGTGGAGCATCGGACGTCCTTTCTTACATCGGCATCCCGAAGGATGGACGCCCCCATGACACCATCCACCGCGGCATTCAAGTCGACGCACTTCGCGATCGCCTCGACGCGCCGCGCCGACGCCGTCGAACGGCCCGTGTTGACGGCGCCTGGTGCGCGCCGTAAAGCGGGGCCTGGGCGAAAGCGAGGTCGGGGCGCGACCCGGCCGTCATGATATAGGCCGCGGCCGTCGATGACTTCGAAACGCTGCGCGACCCATGCGATGCTCGGGACGGCTGGAATCTTTTCGAGGCCGCATGTGGGAACCTCGCCCCGCTGGTCGCGAGATTCGCACGGAGATCGACGGATGCAGGCTACCGCACAAGACATGGAACGGATCGAGCGGATCCGCGAACGGGTCGTGGGGATGTACTCGCGCCATCCCTGGCCGAGCACGCGCCGGGCCGACGAAGAGATGGGCTGGCGGCTCAGGATGCTCGGCATCGCGCCGGACGACTTTCGCGGCAAACGGGTCCTCGACTCCGGCTGCGGCACGGGCGAATACGCGCTCTGGTACGCCACCCACGGCGCCGCCTCCGTCCTCGGTGTCGACCTCTCCGAGGGGTCGCTCGCGCTCGCGGAACAGAGACGCGCCCAGGCCGAGGTCGCAAACGCGTCCTTTCGCCGAATGGACGTCCTGAAGCTCGACCTCAAGGACGAGAGCTTCGATTACTCCTACTCGGTCGGGGTTCTCCACCACACGGGCGACCCGGCGCGAGGGTTTCGCGAGCTCTGCAGAGTCACCCGCCCCGGCGGGGTGGTCATCGTGAGCCTCTACAGCTCGTTCAGCCGGCTGCGCCTGCGATGGAAGCAGGCGCTCTGCAAGCTCCTCGGTGGCGACGACGTCGATCGCCGAGCGCTCATCGGCCGGCGGCTGTTCTTCAATACCATGAGGAAGATGAACCAGCGGTACCACGAGACCAACTACGAGCTCATCTCGTACGACGTCTTCGGGTTCCCGCACGAGAGCCTTCATTCCGCCGGTGAGGTGCTCGGCTGGTTCGACGAGTGCGGGATCGACTACCTGGGGTCGTTCGCGCCGCTGCGGGCGCGCGACTATCTCTACGCCTTCGCGCTCCCCGAGTACCGCGAGTTTCGTAGCACCTTTGCGGGCTACCCGCTCGTCCGCGCCGTGGCGGACGCAACGAGCCGCCTGGCCACGGTGCTCTTCAGCATCCCCCCGGCGGGAGAGGTGCGCCGCTTCCGCCGGCCGGGCCCGGCGTCGCGACTCGCCACTCAGCTGCTCTGGTTCGGGATCGGAGATCGAATCAACTGCTTCACGATCGCCGGGCGCAAGCCGGTCCGGTAGCGCTCATGCCGGTGGCGCAGAGCGGAGCCCGCCGATGAGGCGAGCCCCCGGTGGCCACGCCATCCGACTCGCCGTCGGCGTGGGGATAGTCGCCATCCTCGTCGGGGTCTACGGCATCGCCGACGTCGCGCGCGCGATCTCCGGCGCGAAGCCCTTGCTGCTCGCCGCGGCGTTCGGCGCCTTCGTGGCCGTGTTCGGCTTGCGGGTCGTGCGACTCGGGCGAATTCTCGATCGACTCGGGCTCATCGTCGCGCGGCGCTCTCTCGCCGCGATCTATCTCGAGAGCATGGCGGCGGGGTGGCTGCTCGGCGGTGGCGTGGGATCCGATTCGGTGCGCACCTATCGCCTGGTCAAGATGAATCGCGAGGCGGCGGCGACGGTTTCCGCCGCGCTCGTAGAACGGGGCACCGGCGTCGCGGCCCTGGCCTCGCTCGCGCTCGTCGCGCTGGTTCGAATGGACGAGCTGCCGGTGGATCCGCTCCTGCTGGGCGCGGTGGCGACCGCATCGCTGGGCGGCAGCGGGGTGATCGTGTTCCTGGCATCGCGGCTCGGCGCCTTGTCGGATTGGCTGCTGACCAGGCGGCTGCGCTGGCCCGAGTGGGTTCACGGGTTCCTCCGCGAGGCATCACGCAGCCCGAGACTCGACGATCGGCGCTGGTGGTCGATGGCCCTCGACGCCTACGCGACCGGGCTGATGATGCAGTTCGCCGTTCTGCTGAGCTACGCACTGATGTGTGCCGCGCTGCGATTCTCCACGACCTGGGTGGACGTTCTGACGCTCTTCCCCTTGATCGAGATCGCCAGCATGGTCCCGCTCACGGCCAACAACTTGGGGGTGAAGGAGGTGCTGATCGTCGCCCTGTTGGGTCGCGCCGGACAGGAAGCGAGCGGCGCTCTGGGTCTCTCTCTCGTCTATCGCTCCTTCGAGGCGCTGCTGTTCACGATCGGCTTGGTGCTGCTGCCGGCCGCGCAAAGCACTGCGCACCCGTCCGTGGGGAGCGATCGCCGATGAGCGCCGGCGGAGGGACTCGCTTTCAAGAGAAATTGACCGACCGTTCCGGTTCCTGGTCGCGAACCTACCGGGACCTGGTCGTTGGACCAGAGGCTTCGTGGGCGCGACTGGTCTACTTCGAGATCGCCACGCTCCTCGCGGGCGACTTGCCGGGCGCACTCGGCCTGGGGCTACGCCGGATCCTTTTCCGCCCCTTGTTCGGTGCCATCGGCAGGCGGGTCGTGCTGGGGCGCGGTCTGACGTTGCGCTGTGCGAGGGACATCCGGATCGGCGACGACGTATGGATCGACGAACGGTGTTCCCTGAACGCGATGACGGGCGCCGGTGGCATCGCGATCGGCAACGGGAGCCTCGTCAGTCGCGATACGATCCTCATCAGCAAAGGCGGGCCCCTCCGTCTCGGGGAACGGGTGAACCTGGGAGCGCGCTGCCTGATCTCGTCGATCGGCGGCGTCGAGATCGGCGACTGCGCGCTGATCGCGGGTGGCTGCTACATCGGCGGCGGACGCTATCACATGGCCGATCGCGAGCGGTCCATCGCCTCGCAAGGGACCTACTCCGAGGGGCCGGTTGCGATCGGCAGAGACGCCTGGATCGGCGCCCATGCCGTGATCCTCGATGGCGTCCGCGTCGGCCGCGGCGCCGTGGTCGCGGCCGGCGCCGTCGTCAGCAAGCACGTTCCGGACTTTGCGATCGTCGCCGGGATTCCCGCGCGGGAGCTGAAGGAGCGTTGACGCCCGACGGGCTGGCCGCCTGGGCCTGATCATCCTCGACGTCGCCCACGGGTGGATCACAGCGCGGGCCACGGGCGGCGGCGGCGCCGCCATCCGCACGCGCATGCGGTTGGCGTCGCGGCGGCGGGCGCCGTCTTCTTTCGCACCGAACGGCGGCACTGTAGATTGCTCCGGCCATGCGCAAGAGCTTCGTCGCGTTGCTGCTCGCCGCCGTGTTCTGGCACCCGCGCCAAGTACCGCCCGCCGCCGCCGACCAAGCGCCGCCGTCCCCCGCAAGCGTCACCCACGGCGGCCACCCCGCGCACGGCATGCAGCACCGCTTCGAGCACGCCGAGGACTGGGTGCGGGTGTTCGACGATCCGGCGCGCGACGCCTGGCAGCGCCCCGCCGAGGTGGTGCGGCTGCTCGCCCTCTCCCCCGGCATGACCGTGGTCGATCTCGGCGCCGGTACCGGCTACTTCGTCCATCACCTGTCGCCGGCGGTCGGCGCGCAGGGGCGCGTGCTCGCCCTCGACGTCGAGCCGGACATGATCCGTTACCTGAAGGAGCGCGTCGCCGGGGAGCGGCTCGGAAACGTCGAGGCGCGCGTCGTGCAGCCCGACGACCCGGGCCTGCCGGATGGCTCGGTCGATCGCATTCTCGTCGTCGACACCTGGCACCACATCGGCGACCGCGCCCGCTACGGCAAGAAGCTGGCCGCCGCGCTCAAGCCGGACGGCTTCGTGATGATCGTCGACTTCACCAAGGAGTCGAAGAGCGGCCCGCCGCCCGAGATGCGGCTCGGCCCCGAGCAGGTCGCCGCGGATCTCGCCGGCGGCGGGCTCGGGGCGGCCGCCGTCGAGGAGTCGCTGCCGGAGCAGTACGTGGTGATCGGGCGCAAGCCGCCGTGAGCGCAGGCGCTCGACCGGAGACAGAACCGCAACAGAGCGCAGGGGGGGATCCGCCATGAACGACCACGACCGCCTCAAGCACGCTTTCGAGAAGACGCCGACGCTCTTCCAGCTCCTCGCCACGGCGCGCAGCCGGCGCGTGGGGCGCGGATATCGCATCGATTCGGGCACCGAGATCGTTCATCCCGTGACCGGCAGGAACATGGCGCAGGCGGCGGGGCCGATGCCGTTCGTATCGCGGAAGGATCCCCTGCCGCTGACCAGGCTCGAGGAGGCGCTACTCTGCTGGGCGGCCTGCGGGCCGAGCGGTCTCGTCGCCTGGGACATCTCGATGGAGGGCGGGTTTCACGAGCTGACCTGGATCTCCGGCCGCACCGCGCCCGCGCCGGGCAACTCCCACGCCACCGATCTGCTCGTCATCAACGATGCGGGCGCCTTCATCTACAAGCCGACGAAGGAGAGGTCGAAGCCGATCGAGGTCGAGTCGGAGGCCGACTACGGCAAGGTGCTCCGCTGGTACGACGAAGGGCTCATCCAGATCCTCGACGAGCGGCCGGACGTCGACTACATGCTGCGCGCTCCCGGAGCGCCGCACGCCACGCTCATGGGCCCCTACCAGTTCAACATGAACATGCCGGGCTCGACCTGGCTGATTCCGATCACCGACTGCGGCTGGCTGAACTCGGCGCTGATCAACACCTTCGACTTCTGGCACATGTATCCGATCGACGAGTGGAACGGCGGGCGGCCGGCGGGCGTCGAGAAGTGGGTGCGTGAGGGGATGCTCGAGCTGCCGGTGCCGATCTCGGCGACCGAGCAGACGACCTTCCAGGTCGAGGCGTACCCGACCGGATGCATGATCCAGAACATCCGTCTCGCCGCCGAGGCGATGGGGCTCGGAGCCTGGATCTTCTGCGGCTTCAATCCCGACGCGCTCATGGGCGCGATCCCCGAGGTCACGCGCGGCCTGGGATTCCACGTCGAGGCGCCGAACCCGAAGGCGCCGGTCGCCACCGGGCAGACCAAGATCTTCGGGATCGAGGGCGTGAAGGAAGCGACCTACGTCCCCTCGCCGCGCTTCAAGACCGCCGAGCAGCTGGTCGAGTTCTGGTATCAGGAGAAGTACGGTCCGGGCGGCACCCTGCATCAGGGCGAGAACAACTACCTGCGGAAGGTCGGCTCGCCATGGAACGCCGAGACCACCGACGCGATCGTCGAGCACCCCCACACCCGGCCCGCCGAGTGGGTCCGGGAGGCGGTCGCCGCCTACATCGACTACTGCGTGAAGACCTTCGGGCAGTGGCCGGTCACATACAATCCCATGCAGGCGCACTTCGGCGCCACCGTCCACAACGTCGACGAGGAGTTCTACGATCGCTACTACCGCGAGGGCTACGTGAACGATCGGATCCGCGGCCGGTCACGGATCTGGGGAGAGTGAGGCCGCGAGGCGGGAGCGCTACGATCGGGAGCCACGGGCCCGCGACCGGCCGTTCCCTGCCGTGGCCCTGCTTCCCAAGAAGGGCGCCGCCCGGTCGGGCCGACGGCGGTGCGCACCCAATACACCAGCCGGTTCAGGGGCCTCGACGGGACGGGCTCGGTGCTGCTGATGGTGGAGCTGCTGAATCCGGCCGGCAGGCTGCTTGCGAGTTCGCAGCTGCTCAAGGACGGGGTCTTTTTTGACGAAGACGAATAGGCGGCTGGAGGAGGCGTGGAGCCAGGTCAGAGCGGCAGAGCGCGTAGCGGAGGAATCGCGAGAGCTCGAGGCGCTGACCTGGGTGCACTACGCTTGGGCGTTCTTGGCCTACACGTGCGGTGGCGCCGAGTCTGTCCTGGACCACGGGCGTAGTAGCCTGGAGATCGCGGAGAACCTCGACAACGAGTTGTCCCGAGTGTTCGCGCACTTTACGCTCGGGACCGCGTATCTGATCGCCGCGCAGCCCACCCCCGCCCGCGACGCACTACACGAGAGTGTTGCGATCTCTCGTGATCGCCGCACGGGCGGGCATTTCTTCCCGAGGCGCTGGCCCTACTCGCGGAGGCGCACCTGGCAGTGGGCGAACGGACCGAGGCCATGGCCACGGCGCGTGAGGCCATCGACCTGGGGAGCGTCGGCGGCTGCAGCTACTACGAAGCGCATGCGCAGCTCGCGCTGGCCGGGGCCCTGCTGGCGACGGACGGCGTCGTGCCCCGCGCGGAGATCGAGTCGGCCCTCGAACGCGCCGAGCAGTTGGTCGAGTCGATCGAGGGCCGCGCGCTGTCGCCGCGTATCCTGGAGATGCGCGGGCGCCTGGCTGCCGCGCTCGGTGACGCACGGGCTTCCGACCGGGCGCTGCGACAAGCGCTGGATCTCTACCGCGCCATCGGCGCCACGGGGCACACCGAACGGTTGGCGCGGGAGCTCGCGTCATGACCCGCCTCGCGGCTGATCGACACGCGCGCAGGTCGTTGTCGAATCAGATTCGATCAGATATCGTCCCCTCCATGAAGACACTCTCCGTCACGGAGGTTGCCCGCAACTTCAGCGCCGTGCTCGACACCATTGAGCGCGATCAGGAGGAAATCGTGCTCGTCCGCAATCGCCGGCAGATCGCGCGGCTGGTGCCGGAAGCGCAACGTCAGGACGCGATGGAAGTGTTCGGCGACCTCTATCGAACACTCGACGACAAGACGGCCGACGCGCTGTCGGCGGCAGTGGCTTCTCTTCGCAAGAGGCGGCGCGGCCGAGTCTCCGAATCGAGAAACCCGTGGGCTGGTTGATCGACACCAGCATCTGGATCGCGGTCGAGCGCGGCACGGTCGGAGCGGCCGACATTCACGCCATCACTCGACAGGAGCCGGTGTACCTCTCGCCGGTGAACATCGCCGAGATCCGGTTCGGCCTGGAATTGCTGCGTGCCGGCACCCTGAAGCAGAAGGCTGCCGCGGCGCTTCGTCGGTTGCGTCGCAAACCGCAGCTTCGCATCACGGTGGAGACGGCGGAGGTCTTCGGGTCGCTGGCAGCGAAGTTGCGGAAGTCGGGGCGTGACCCGAACGTTCGAGTCAACGACCTGTGGCTCGCGGCGCAGGCGATTCAGCGTGACTTCACGCTGCTCACGTCGAACGTCGTGGACTTCAGGGACGTACCGGGGCTGAAGCTGGTCGGCCTACCGCTGGCGTGATGCTCTCGATGACGACCCTAGCGATGGGTTGACGCGGATGGACTGCGCGCGCACGTTTCAGGAGCACGGCTCGTCAGCTTCCTCGAGACGGTCGAGCGGGCGCGCGGCTTTCTGGAGCGCCATCGGCGCGAATCCCTGCGTGCGCTCCGCCGAGAGTTCGAGCTCGCGGAATGACTGATCACGATACCCCGGAACAGATGATCACGATGGGCGGAATGCGCACGTCGTGCACGCGACGCTTCCCAAGTCGATCGACGGCCTCAGGCCGCCTTCGTCTTCGCTAGCGGCTGGATCTCTTGCTCGATCCGATCGAGGAGCGCGTCTTCGGCGCTCTCGAGATCGTAGGCCGCCTGCGCGTTCATCCAAAACTCCGGGGTCGTACCGAAATAGCGCGCGAGCCGAAGCGCCGTGTCGGACGTGATGCCGCGCCGGCCGTGCACGATATCGCCGATCCGCGTAACCGGCACGTGCAGATCCATCGCGAGCCTGTTCATCGTGATCCCCAGAGACTTCAAAAACTCCTCCAGCAGGATCTCACCGGGATGGATCGGGGCAAGTTTCTTTCTCTTGGCCATGCGCTGTTCCTCCTTCTAGTGATAGTCGACGATCTCGACGTCGTAGGCGTCTCCATCGCGCCACACGAAGCAGAGTCTCCATTGGTCGTTCACCGGGATGCTATGCTGCCCTCGTCGATCACCCTTCAACGCTTCGAGTCGATTGGCGGGCGGTGCCGCCAGGTCCTTCAATTCCTTCGCGATATGAAGCAGCCGAAGCTTTCGCAGAGCGACCCGCTCGATCGCAGCGAATTGTGGGCTCCGCTCGCGGTGGAAGAGGCTCTCGGTTTTTCCATCGCCGAAGCTCTTGATCACTACTGAGGTTCATATACTGCTATCCAGTATACGTCAACCAGGAGATCCGCGCAGGAGGTCCCCGGCCGGGACGGCCGGCGGTTCCCAACCTCAGAGCGGAAGAGATAGATTCGTAGGCTCGGAGGCAGGACGGTGCGGTGTACGGCGTGCGGGTCTGAGAACCCAGCGGAAGCGAACTTCTGCAACGGCCGCGGCGCGGCCCTATCCGCTCACTGCGTCGCGTGCGGAGCGGACAACCCGGCCGGATCGCGCTTCTGCAACCACTGCGGGGGGTCGCTGGTCGGCGGCAGACCGAACTCTGCCCCGCTGACAGCCAACACCCGAACACCGAAGCACCTCCATCCCATTCCCCGCGCCTACACCCCTCGGCACCTCGCCGAGAAGATCCTCACCTCGCGCGCCGCCCTCGAAGGCGAGCGGAAGCAAGTCACGGTCCTCTTCGCCGACGTGAAGGGCTCGATGGAGCTGGCCGAGCAGCTCGACCCCGAAGAGTGGCACCGGATCCTCGACCGCTTCCGCGGCATCGAGCTCGACCTCGGCGACCCGTCCGAGTACGTCCGGCGCAACATCTACATCACGACGAGCGGCGTCGACTCGGTTCCGCCGCTGCTCTGCGCGCTCCTCGCGATTGGCGCCAGCACATCCTGTTCTCAACCGACTACCCATTTGAGAAGATCTCGCTCGCGACCGAGTTCCTGCGCACGGCCCCGATCAGCGAGGCGGACCGCGCGAAGATCGCGGCGGAGTTGCGTTTGGGCGGGCCCTGCTCGCAGGCCTTCACACGCTCGATCGCCCGACCGATGCCGAACATGCCAACTCGCTCGACCTCGTCGAGCGATACGCGAAGACCGGATTAGATCTCGTCGATGGTTTGGTGATGGCGATGGCTGCCGCTCGCCAGGCTCTGATCCTCACATGGGACTTCCGCCATTCCCGCATGGCCGTTGCGGCGCGGCGGAGGCACTGGCCCCTCCTCGTTCAGGAACACGAGATCCCCGAACCCTGACCCCGGGAAAATCAAGCGTCCCCGACGGGATTTTGCACGTCTGCGCACCTCGCGGGCGCACGGGCTGTCGCGCTTCGTCGGCCACGGCGACGAGATCGAGGCTCTCGAGTCGGCGCTCGAACGCTCGCTCGCGGGCACCGGCCGCGTGGCCGCCGTGGTGGGAGAGCCCGGCGTCGGCAAGAGCCGGCTCTGGCGGATAGCCGGCACAAGGGCCGGAAAGCCCCCTAGCGCGGGCTTGGCGCCCGCAACCCGAACCGAGCGTTCGCCATGACGACGCTCGCCGCTACCCCTCCAGGGTCTGCGGCGCGGGCCCGCCGTCGACGACGATCGTCTCTCCCGTCATCCAGGACGCGGCGTCGGAGGCCAGGAAGATGCACGGATAGGCGATCTCCTCCACCCGTCCCCACCGGCCCATCCCCACTCGGGACGCCACCGCGTTGTAGATCTTCTCGGCGTCCGGATTCGCCTTGTGGAGCACGTCCAGGAAGCCCTCGGTCTCGACCGGTCCCGGGGCGACGCCGTTCACGCGGATGCCCTTGCGCGCCCACGACGTGCCCAGCTCGCGGGTGAGCATGACCACGCCGCTCTTGGCGGCGCCGTAGTGAGACATCAAGGTGGAGCCGTAGACGCCGGCGGTCGACGAGATGTTGATGATCACGCCGCCCGTCGGCCGCTGCTCCATCATCTGCCTCGCCGCCCACTTGCAGCCCAGGAAGACGCCGGTCAGGTTGATCCCCACCACCGTGTTCCAGCCGTTGATCGAGATGTCCTCGGGCTTGGCCTGGAACGAGGCGCCGGCGTTGTTGACCATGATGTCGAGCCGCCCGAAGCGGGCGGCGGTGGCCTCGACCACGGCTTTGACCTGCTCCTCCTGGCGCACGTCGACGGCGGTGGCGAAGGACCGCTTGCCGAGGTCCTGGATCGCCTTCACCACCGGCTCCAGGTGCTCGATCCTCCGGCTGCAGATGGCGACGTCGGCCCCGGCGCGGGCGAACTCGATCGCGATCGACTTGCCGATGCCGGTGCCGCCTCCGGTGACCAGCGCGGTCTTGCCTTCGAGAGAAAACGGGGTCTTGGTCATTCCTTCACTCCGGTCTTCGGCTGCCGTGTTGGTCCTGGATCGACGACGGTGGTGTGCAAGGTCGCGCGGTCTATAGCACCATCGACGATGCTTCCGTAAGCTCGATCGCCGAACTCGATCGCGGCAGGGAGACCGCACCGTCGATGAAACTCTTGCTGTTCGGATCGCTGGCCGTGTTGCTCGGCGTGGTGGTGTGGGCGGCGCTGGACTGGGCGATCCACGGCGTGGTCGCGCCCGCCGCTCGAATGCAGCCGCCGCCGCCGGTCTTCGGCTTCGTGAACGTCGCTCGGCAGGGCGACGGCACGCGCCGATCGAAAGCGGGCGTCTGGCAGACGTCCACGGGACCCGAGGATTGCGCCGAGGTGATCCAACGGCGGAAGCGAGAGGAGAAGAAGCGGATCGCCGACCTGTTGATCTCGGCGACGGATCCGGCGCCGAACCGCGAAGACCAGAACGCGTGCGCCGCCTTTCAGCTCGGCGAAGTCGAGGACGGCGCCAGGGTCGAGATCCTCGGCGACTGCGGCGGGATGGCGAGGATCCGCATCCTCTCGGGATCGCTCGCCGGCCGACGGGGGTGCATCGAGAGCGACCGGCTGTCGGCCGAGGTCACGGAGACCCATTCGAGCTGGTAGCGCCGGGAAGCGCCGGCGCCCCGGCGTCATCCCCGCACCGCGGCGCCGCCGAGCCAAGGGCGGCTCGTCGCTCCGGCGCGGCGGTGCGGCCGCGGTTCGCCTCGGTGGCGTCAGACGATCGGTGTCCCGGGATCGAGACCGAGCGTGATGCGTCCGAACATCTCGGCGTTGGTGTCGAAGTCGGCCACCGCGTGCCGCGCCGCCGTGTTCAGATCCCGGAACGTCGCCTGGAGCGGCGCGACGTCGTAGACCGCGTGCGCTCCCGCGCCTTCGAAGATGCGCTGGGTCGCGCGACGGCAGAGCTCGGCGACGTAGGTCGCGTGCCACTTGAGGTCGGCTCGCTCCTCGATCGTCGGCAGGCGCTGCGCGGCGACGAGCGCAGCGAAGCGCGCCCCGATGCTGTCGAGCAACAGCTCGGCGGCGGTGATCTCCGCGGATGCCTCGGCGATGCGGATCTGGCCGCCGGCGTCGCCGGCCTTGGCGCGGCCCGTATAGATGTCTCGCCGCGATCTGGTCCGCTCGACGTGGAGCCGGAGGGCCCGCTTGGCGAGGCCGATCAGCGGCCCGCCGATCAAGTAGTTGAGCGTCGGCAGGACGGGCATGCGGAAGAGGTAGGAGGGGTGCATCGCCACGTGCGGGCTCCGCCCGTCGAACAGTGTCCCGGTCGTCATCGAGCGGTGCTCGGGCACGAAGACCTCCTCGAGGACGACGTCCTTCGAGCCGGTGCCGCGCAGGCCGAGCGTGAACCAGGTGTCGTCCACCGCGACGTCCTCCTTCGGCAGCACGAGGTGGACGCCGCGCGGCGGACCCTCCATCTCCTGCAGCGTGCCGAGCAGGAACCAATGCCCGTGGTCGACGCCGCTGGCGAACTGCCAGCGCCCGTTCACGATCCAGCCGCCGTCCACGGCGCGCGCCTTTCCCTGCGAGGCCAGCGTTCCGGGGATGCGGACGTCCGGGTTGGGGCCGAACACCTCCTGCTGGCACTGCGGCGGAAACGACGGCAGGACGAACGCGTGCGCGTTGATGACGACGAGGAGCCACCCCGCCGCGGGGTCGCCCTTCGTGAGCACCGCCGACGCCGCTACCTGGGTGCGGACGTCCGCCTCGAGCCCGCCCCAGCGCTTCGGGGTCAAGAGCCGCCACAGGCCCGCGCGCTCGATCGCCCGGACCGATTCCGGCGCCAGCGAGCGGTTCTTCTCGGACGCGGCGGCGTGCGCGGCGAGGATCGGGACGATCTCTTCGGCGGCGGCGAGGATCTCTTCGTGCGCGTGTGTCACTGCCTGCCCTCCTGCGAGCCGTCGACCGTACCCGAAGGGAGGTGCGGCTGGCGAGGGTCGCAGCGCCGCAACGCGTCAGCTCCGCGCGGGGGCACCGTGGGGTCATCCGGGCGTCTACGACGCCCGTCCGCGGTTGCAGCATCGCAGCTCGGCCGTGATAGAGGGCTGCCAGCGGAGCGAAGGAGCAGGCGGCGCCGGCCGCGCAGCGAGCTTCGAGGGAGCGAGTCATGGGCAGACGCCAGGTCGGGGTGGTGAGCGCTCTCTTCCGTCATCCGGTGAAATCGCTGCTCGGCGAGCGGCCGAGCGAGGTCGACATCGACGAGAGCGGCGTCATCGGCGATCGCGCCTACGCGCTTCGCGAAGCGAGCGGCCGCGTCGTGACCGCGAAGAAGTGGGCGGCGCTGTTCGAGCTGAGCGCCCGCTACGCGACGGCGCCCTTGCCCGGAGAGCTGGCGCCGCTCGGCATCACGTTGCCGGACGGCCGGACGATTCGCGCCGAGGATCCTGCCGCCTCGTCGCTGCTGTCCCGGGCGCTCGGGCGCCCGGTGGTGCTGGAGCGCGCGCAGAGCGGCCAGCGCAACCGCGCGGAGATCGATCCCGCCACGGTCTTCGGCGACGTCGCGGTCGAGAGCTTGATTCCGCAATACACGGCGGCGACCCTGCCCGACGTCTTCGCCCTGCCGCCGGGCACGTTCTTCGACTCGGCCCCGATTCACGTGCTGGCCACCGGCACGCTCGCTCACCTGCGCCGCTCGATCGGCGAGGACGCGCAGCTCGATCCGCGCCGCTTTCGCCCGAACGTCGTCGTCGAGACCGCGCCGCAGGCGGAGGGCTTCGTCGAGGACGACTGGCTCGCGGGGACGCTCGAGGTGGGCGGCGCCGTGCGCATCGTCGCGCTGCGCCCGGCGCTCCGCTGCGTCATGACGACGCACGCTCAAGGGGACCTGGCGCGCGACCCGCGGGTTCTTCGTAGCGCCGCGCAGCACCATCGAGGCAACGTCGGCGTCTTCGCCGCGATCAGCGCTCCGGGCAAGGTGCGGCTCGGCGATCCCGTAGTGCTGGTGACGTAGCCGGGCGCCGGCGGCGATCGGACCGCGCCCCGCGGGAGGTGGACGATGAGCGACGAAACGGCGCGGTATCGCTGGTGGGTGCTGTGTCTGGTCGTGCTCGCGAATTTCCTGCCGACCGGAATGGCGTGGTTCTACATCGTCGTCATGGTGACGAACGTCTGCCAGGACCTCGGTGTCGAGACCGTCGAGTTCGCGAAGCTCTGGGCGGGGATCTCGCTCGGCGCGTTTCTCTGCTCGATCGCGGGCGGCGCCCTCGGCGATCGGCTCGGCGTGCGCAAGGTCGTGGGCGGCGGCATCCTGCTGATGGGCGCATCGCTGCTGTGGCGCGCTCAGGCGTCGAGCTTCGGCGCCATGTTCGGCGCGATGGTGCTGTTCGGCGCGTGCATCGCGCTGGTCGGGCCGAACCTGCCGAAGGCGCTCGGCCAGTGGTTCCCGCCGCGCGAGTTCGGCTTCGCGAACGGCGCCGGCCTCGCGGGCAACGGCGCGGGCCAGGCGCTCGCCCTCTCGGTGGGGCCGCTCCTGCTCGAGCCGCTCGGCGGCTGGCGGTCGATCACGAGCCTGCTCGGCCTGGTCCTGCTCGGGCTCGGCGTGCTGTGGATCGCCACGCTGCGCGATCGCGAAGGCTCGCTCGGGGGCGGCGGCGATGCGCTGGCCTCGCTCCGCGCCGTCACCAGCATCCCGTCGGTGTGGATCCTCTCCGGCGCCTACATGCTCTTCCTCGGCGGCTACATCGGCGTGATCCAGTACCTCCCCACCTACTACGAGCAGGTGCAGGGCATGTCGAAGGCGACGGCGGGAGGCATGATGAGCCTGGTGCTGCTCGCTTACATCGTCGGCAGCCTGGCGCTGCCCACGCTCTCCGACCGCATCGGCCTGCGCAAGCGGGTCTACGTGCCGGGCATGCTGCTCTCGTCCGGGGTCGTGTTCGCGGCGGCCGTGGTGACCGGCGCACCGCTCGCCGCCGTGATGGTGGCGTGGGGCCTCGCGGCGGGCGTGGTGGCGATCCTGTTCGTCGTGCCGCTCGAGCTGGCCGGCGTGGGGCCGGCCTACGCGGGGAGCGCGCTCGGGCTCGCGCTCGCCGCGGGCTTCGGCGGCGGCTTCGTGTCGCCGATCGTCGGATCGACCCTGGCCGCGACCCGGCCGCTCGCCGGCATCGGCTTCTGGGCCGCCTGCTACGCCGGCTCCGCCCTGCTCTTCTGGCTCCTCCCCGAGACCGGACCGCGGGCGCGGCCCGATCCCGGCGGCGCGGCGCTCGGATGATGCCGGACCGTCCGCTCGCGCCGCGCCAATGGCGGGATGCCGCGGTCTTCGACCTCTCCGCGGTGGGCGTCCGGGGTCGCCACCGACAGGTCGCTCGGCGATGATCGCGCAGCGCGTTCTCGAAGAGCTGGCTCGCTTGGGCCTCCCCTTCGAGCGTGTCGCCATCGATCCCGCGCACGCGGATACGGCAAATGACTCCCGACCCCTTTTCGCGACGACTGTTGCAATCGCCGGGGATCCTGAGTCTCTTGGAAGCCCCGGCTGCACCACGAGGATCGGGGACACCGGATGACACGAGCAGAAGGCAAGCCGGTCGACGTTCTCATCATCGGCGCGGGCATAGCCGGCGCGTCGCTCTCCTACTTCCTGAGCGAGCGCGGCGTGAGCGACGTGCTGGTGATCGAGCGCGAGAGCCAGCCCGGCTATCACGCGAGCGGACGGAGCGCCGCGACGCTCGTCGAGCTCGACGAGATCGCCGAGCTCCAGAAACTCAAGATGCTCGGCGCCCGCTTTCTGCGCGAACCGCCGGCGGGCTTCGCGGAGAGCCCGCTGCTCGAGCGCACGGGCGTCCTCAGCCTGCTGCGCGAGCCGCAATGGAGCGCGCTGCGCCAGGTGGCGGTCGCGAACCGGTCCGCGGGATTGCGCTTCGAGCCGCTGACGCCCCGGGAAGCGAGCGAGCGCGTCGGCGGCGTGTTGCTCGAGGACGAGGTCGGCGCCGCAGCCTTCTTGCCCGACGACGGCTTCATCGACATCCACGAGCTGCTCACCGGTTACCTGCGTCACGCCAAGCGTCGCGGCGTCGAGTTTCGCTTCGGCGTCGAGGTCGGCGGCATCGTTCGCGAGGGCGGCCAGTGCCGGGGCGTCGCGACCACGGCCGGCCTCATCCGCGCGCGGCGGGTGGTGAACGCCGCCGGAGCGTGGGTCGGCGAGATCGCCCGGACGGCGGGCACGACCCCGATCGAGTTCCGACCGTTGCGCCGCAGCGTCGCGATCCTCCCGGCTCCGCCGGACGTCGACGTGCGCCGCTGGCCGATGGTGTGGAGCGATCCGCACAGCGTCTACTTCCGCCCCGAGTCGGGCGGCCTCCTCTTCTGCCCGATGGACGAGGTGCCGATGGCGCCTTGCGATGCCAGCCCCGACGAGGCGATCATCGCCGAAGGTCTCGAGCGGCTGCGGGCGCTCGCGCCCGCGCTGGTGCCCCGCACGCTCGGCCGTCGCTGGGCCGGCCTACGGACCTTTTCTCCCGACCGCGTGCCGGTGGTCGGCGACGATCCCGCGCTGCCGGGATTCTTCTGGCTCGCCGGTCAGGGGGGCTGCGGCATCGAGACCAGCCCCGCTCTCGGCCGGATCGCCGCCGAGCTGATCGCCGACGGCAAGACGACGCTGTTCGACGCCGCCTCGCTGTCGCCGGCGCGATTCGGCGCCGCGGCGCCGTGAACGTGGAGGCGCCGAGCGCTCACCCGCAGCCGCGGCGAAGGTGCCGCCGTCGACCCCGCCGCGATCCCGGCCGATGAGCGCGAGCCGCATGAGCGCCTTCCGGGTATTCGTCGCCTCCGCGCTCGCCCTGCTCCTCGAGCTCGATCTCATTCGCTACCTCGGCACCGAGATCCCGGCCGTCGGCTTCTTCAAGAATCTGGTCCTGATCGGCGCGTTCCTCGGCCTCGGCATCGGGTTGAGGATCCGCTGGCGTCTCGACGCGGCCCTGGCGGCCGTCGTCGCGCTGATCGCGCTGCCCTTGCTGCTGGTGCGAGCCGCGGCGGCGCTCGGGGTCGCGGGCGTCCCGTTCGTGGGATCTTCCGACGACGCGGTGCTGCTCTGGCACGAGCCGCGCGCGGTGACGCTCGTGCTGCTGGGCGCGAGCTTCGCTGTCGGCGCGGCGCCCCTCGTCGCGGCCGGCGCCGTGCTCGGGCGGTATCTCGAGGAGCACGGCCGGCCGCTCGGCGGCTACGGCTGGAACCTCGCCGGAAGCCTGTGCGGGATCCTGCTCTTCACCGCGCTGTCGGCGCTCTCGCTCTCGCCGCGCGGGTGGTTTTCGTCGACCCTCGCGATCGCGCTCGGGCTGGTCGTCGCCGAAGCGCGGCGCCTGTCCCGCCGCGCGCTCGTCCTCACGGCGATCGGCGCGGCCGTCGTCGCGGCCGCGCTCGCGACCACCCGCACCCGCGACGTCTTCTGGACGCCGTACTACAAGGTGACGCTCGCGCCGATGGGGTACGCCAGCGGGCAGCTCACCGGCTGGGGGCTCGAGGTCAACGGGACCTGGTTTCAACGGTCCTTCGACATGCGCCTCATCGACCGGCCCGAGGAGGCGACCGAGAACGCGCACGACGCCCAGAGTCTGCGCTACGTCGCGCCGTTCGAGGTCGCCCAGCCGCGCCGCGTGCTCGTGCTGGGCGGCGGCCTCGGCAACGATGCGGCGAGCGCGCTGGCGCACGGCGCCTCGGAAGTCTACGTCGTCGACATCGATCCCGACATCCTGCGCCTCTCGGACCGCTTCCACCCCAATCGGCCGTATCGCGATCCGCGCGTCCGGCTGATCGTCGACGACGCGCGGCACTTCCTCGAGACGGACCGCGGCCGCTACGACCTGATCCTGTTCGGCGTGCTCGAGGCGCGCTCGCTGTTCTCGCAGTTCGCGAACCTCCGTCTCGACAACTACGTGTACACGCGCGAGGCGCTCGAGGCCGCCCGCGACCGGCTGACCGACCGCGGCGTCCTGTGGCTCAACATGTGGGTGCCGAAGGCGTGGGTGTTCACCAAGTTCGCGCGCCTCACCACGGAAGTCTTCGGCGGCGCGACCGCCGTCCTGCACGGCCGGGGGTCGGCGCACTACAGCTTCGTGGTGTGTCCGATCTGCTCGCGCGAGGCCGTGGCGCGGGCGGTGGCTCCTCTGCCGATGGTGGAGCCGGCGACGCCGCCCGAAGACGACGGCGCCGCGGTCACCGTGCCCACCGACGACTGGCCGTACGTGTTCTTCCGGGCGCGCGGCGTGCCGCTGGCCGATCTCGCGCTGCTGGCGCTGCTCGTGGGCCTGTCCGTGCTCGGGCTGCGGGCCGCGTCGCCCGACCTGTTCCGGGTGGATTGGACCTTCTTCCTGCTCGGCGCCGGGTTCCTGCTGCTCGAGACGAACGCGGTCGTTCGCATGGCGTTGCTGGCGGGCACGACGTGGTTCGTCAACGCCGCCGTCTTCTGCGGCGTCCTGCTGTTCGGCCTCGCCGCGAACGCGATCGTCGCCCGGCGCCGGCCCGCGCGCATCGGCGCTCTGTTCGCCGCGCTGGCGGCGGCGCTGCTGGTGCTGTACGGGTTCCCCTTCGCCTCGCTGCTGGCTCTGCCTCACCCGTGGGGTGCGGTGAGCGGCGCGGCCCTGCTGACGCTGCCGGTGCTGTTCTCGAGCCTCGTCTTCTCGACGCTGTTCGCGACCGTCGCGTCGCCCTCGCGCGCGCTCGGCTCGAACCTCTTCGGAGCGGTGCTCGGCGGGTTCGCCGAATACGGGTCGATGCTGACGGGGAATCGGGCGATCGTCCTGATCGCGCTGGCGATCTACGCCGGCGCGTACCTCGCGCGGCGGCTCGGGCCGGAAGCGCGCGCGGCGGGGGCGCACGCGGCGCCGTGAGCTACGGGAAGCCGGCGGCGGCGGGGACTTCGCGGCGGCGAAACGCCGTCCATCGTCCCTCGCGCCGCCACGCCGACCACGCCCCGCTGCGGCCGAGCGCCGCGAAGACCGGATGGCCCTCCGGGACCAGCGCGTACTCGGCGCCGAGGCGCGCGAGCGTCGCTTCGGCGATCTCGATCGAGCCCGCGCCCTCGAGCGCGAACGCGGCCTCGGCGACCTCGGCCGGATAGCAGTCGTTGCGCGAATCGAACAGCACGCGCACGCCGCGCGGCGCGCCGCGCCAGATCAGCAGGCCGGCGTCGTCGAAGCGCGTGTACGTGCGCGCGCCCTCGGGCAGCGCCCCCGCAAGCCGCCAGACTCCCTCCCCGCCGATCGTCGGCGCGATCCACTGCTCGGGCGTGCGCGACCAGGCGGCGAGCGCCCACAGCGCCGTGCCGAGCGCGAGACCGGGAACGACCGCGAGCGGCAGCCGGCGGAGCCAGCCGAGGTCCGCCGGCGCTTCGCCGCCCCGCGTGAGCGCGTCGAGCTCCGCGTGCATGACCACCACGCCGACGACCACCGCGATCGTCACGTGCCGCGCCTGATGGCAGGCGAGGCCCGCGAGGCCGAGCACGAGCGCGGCGCGCGCCAGGTTTCGCCGGTGGATCAGGGCGCTCGCGGCGAGCGCGACGACGGCGCCGAGCGCGACCGCGTTGAACGGGTTCACGAACGGCGCCGAGCTCTCGAGGATCGGCCAGAACTCGACGATGTGGCGGTGGACGACGCTGGCGGCGGTGCCGTGGCCGAAGAGATACGCATCGACCAGCCTGTGGAGCCGGACGCCGTACGGGTTGGCGAGCGTGACCGCCGCCGCGCTGCCGGCCGCGGCCAGCCGCGCCGCGCGCGAGCCGCGGGCGTCCTCGGCGAACGCCGCGATCGAGAGGATGGCGACGCCGAGCAGGAAGCTCCCGTGCGCGTTCGTCCAGAGGATCTCGAGGAGGACCGCGCCGCACGCGCGGCGCGCGCCGAAGCCGGGCGCGAACGCGAGCGCCGCCATCGCGACGGGAAGGAAGAGCGAGGCGTGCGAGGGTCGCGGTGCGAACAGCGCCCCGCGGCAGCCGACGACGATCAGCAAGATCGCCAGCAACACGCTCGCCGGCCGGTGCGCGCGGGCGCTCGTCGCCGCCGCGGCGATCGCCACGACGATCGCGCCGAGCAGGAGCGACAGCAGCGGAAACGCGGCGGGCCCGAGCGCGTCGACGCCGAGCGCGTAGAGCAGGCCGAAGAGGATCTCGTGCATGACCCACGGGTGCGTGGGCGCGGTGAACGAGTACGCGTTCTCGGTCGGCACGCGGCCGGTCGCGAGCATGTCGCGCCCCGCCGCCGCGATCCACCACACGTCGGCGTCCTCGACCGGCAGCGTCACCGCGCGCGCGGCGACGGCGGCGAAGAACCCGGCCACCGAGGCGACGACCAGCCAGCGTCGGTCCAGCGCCTCGAGCACGGCGTCGACCGCGCCGGCTTTCTGCACGGGGCGATTATGGCCCCGGCGCCGGCGCCGGGGCAACCGCGCTCGCCGATGCCGTCGCCGATCCCGTGCTCGCCGATCCCGGCACGGCCCGCCGCGGCAGCGGCCCGCCGCGATTCTTGACAGCGAGCAGCGAGCCGCGACCTATGGCGTGCGTGCGCGCGACGGATCGCCGAGGGCTTCCCGGGGCGGTGCTCGGCGTCGTCGGCGTCGGACTTCTCGTGCGGCTGCCGTTCGTCGCCACGGCGGACTTTCCGTTGAACGACGGCGGGCTCTTCGTGGCCATGGCGCGGGACATCCTCTCCGCCGGCTACGCCCTGCCCGCCACCACCTCCTACAACGGCGGGGGGATCCCGTTCGCCTATCCGCCGCTCGCGCTCTACCTGGCGGCGGCGCTCTCCGAGCTGCTTTCGGCGGACCTCGCCACGCTGCTGCTCGTTCTGCCGGCGGCGGCGAGCCTCCTCGTCCTGGCCGCGTTCCTGGCGCTCTCGCGGCGCCTGCTCGACGATCCCCACCGGAGTCTGCTCGCCGCGCTGGTCTTCGCGCTGCTGCCGCGCTCGTACTCGTGGCTGATGATGGGCGGCGGGCTCACGCGCTCGGTGGGCCTGCTGTTCGCGCTGCTCGCGCTGCGCCAGGTCCCCCCGCTGCTCGCCGAAGGAAGGCCGGCGGCGATCCTGGCGATGGGCGCAGCGCTCTCGCTGGCGATGCTCTCGCATCTCGAGGCGGCGCTGTTCGCGATCTGCGGTTCGCTCGCGTTCTGGGCCGCCTCCGGCCGCCGCCGGCGCGGGCTGCTCGGGATCGGCGCGGCGTTCGCCGCGGCGCTGCTCATCGCCGCGCCGTGGTGGGCCACCGTGCTGACGAGACACGGCACGGCGCCGTTCCTCGCCGCCGCCCGCACCGGCGGCTGGTCGGCCGTCGAGCTGGCGCTCGTGCCGCCGAGGGCGTTCGAGGAGATGTCGCCCCTGGTGTTCCTCGCCGGAATGCTCGGCGTGGCCGGCTGCGCGTTCGAGCGGCGCTGGCTGCTGCCGCTCTGGCTCCTCGCCACGATGGCGGCCAACCCGCGCAGCGTGCCGACCTACGTCACCGTACCCTGGGCGATGCTGGCCAGCGCCGGCGTGCTCGGCGTCGCCGTCCCGGGGCTCGCTCGGATCGGCTCGGCGCCGGCGCTTCGTCGATGGATCGAGCGGTGCGCGGTCGCCGGCGTGCTCGGCAGCCTGGCGCTCGCCGACTGGCGTCTCCACGCGAGCGGCGACCACGCGCTGGTCGCGCTCACCGCCGCCGAGCGCGAGGCGATGCGCGCGCTCGCCGCCACGCCGCCGGAGTCGCGCGTGCTGGTGATCTCGACCGCGGCAGAGTGGCCGTCGGACCCGGTCGCGGAGTGGTTCCCCGTGCTCGCCGAGAGGCGCAGCGTGCTCACCCTGCAGGGAACCGAGTGGCTGCCGGACCGCGAGTTCAGCCACCGCCGGCGCGGCTACGAGACGTTGAAGGCGCAGGGCGTTCGCAGCCTCGGCGACCTCCGCGCGTGGAGCGAGGGGCGCTGGGCGGAGCCCGGCCGGCGGCGGGCCCGCGAGGTCGAGTTCTCCCACCTCTACCTCGCGCGCGGCGGACCGGGAGCGGTCGACCTTGGCCGCCTGCGCGCCGAGATCCTGCGCTCTCCCGACTACCGCGTGCTCGCCGACTCGCCTCAGGCGACGGTTTTCGCGCGGATCCGTCCTTGACTCGCGCGGATCCGTCCCGTCGCCGATCCGCCCGCTCGTCCGTCCTTTGCCGTCCTGTTCGCGCCGCCCGCTTCGTGCGGCCCGCTTCGTGCTTGACACGACCATCCCGCTCAAGTGTACGTTTGAGCGTCTCACGCACCGCGGCCCGGCGGCCTCGACATGGTTCCCGTCCAATCCAGCGTCAGCGGAATCGCTCGCCCGCTCGCGCCTCGCGGCGCGCGACGGGGCGGCGCGATCTCGGCCGCGCCGTCGGCGTCCTGGCGGTCGATCCGCCGCTCCAGGTGATCGTGGGCGACACCCCCGAACGCAAGCGGGACCCCGAAGCTCTGCAGCGGCTCGCGAACCGATTTCACAAGCTCGCGGCGAGCATCCCCGAGAACTTCTGGATGTGGGACCCGGCCGAGCCGGAGCCCTGGTACAGCAGCCCGGCGGCGGAACGGATCTTCGGACGCTCCCGAAAAGACTCGCAGCGCAATCCGCAGCTCATGCTCGAGTGCATCCACCCAGAGGACCAGCCGCGGGTCCTACCGGTGATGCTCGGCCGCTTCCGCGAGCCCTACGATCTCGAGTACCGGATCGTGCGCCCCAGCGGGGAAGTTCGCTGGGTCCGCTCGCGCTCCTTCCCGACGCTCGGCGACGACGGCGAGCTGGTCAATCTCGCCGGCATCACCGAGGACGTCACCGAGCGGAAGGAGGCCGAGGAGGCCCTCGCCGAGGCCGAGCGCCTGGTGAGTCTCGGGCGCTGGGACGTCCATTTCCGGGAGCCCCGCGAGTTTCAGGACACGCCCGGGCGATGGTCCGACGAGATGTACCGGATCTGCGGCTTGGCGCCCGGCGAGATCGAGCCGACCGGCCGCCGGTTCCTCGAGCTGGTGCATCCGGACGACCGCTCGCGGGCCCGCGAGGCGATGACCGCGGCGATTCGCGAAGGCCGGATTTGCGACGTCAAGCACCGCATCGTTCGCCGCGACGGCGAGGTCCGGCACGTCCACGGACGCGGGCGCCTCGACCGGTTGTCGGCGTCGCCGCCGCTGTTCCGCATGGTGGGTACGCTGCAGGACGTCACCGAGAACGAGCGGGCACAGCGCGCCATCGAGGCGAGCGAGCGGAAGTTCCGCGAGGTCTTCGAGAGCTCTCTCGACGCCATCGCCATCCATTCCGCGCAGGGCGGCCGTTACCTCAGCGTCAACCCGCAGTACGAG